>JAGSPQ010000968.1 GCA_018262385.1 Myxococcaceae bacterium
CTACAACACCCACACCATCGGCGGGAACCGGCACGACGTGCCGAAGGGCTGGGCGGCGAAGGTCCGCGTCGCGATGGACGCGATCTCGGCGCGGATCCCCGAGTACGAGGCGATGAGCCTGCACAACCAGATCTTCATCGACCGCACCCGCGGCGTCGGCGTGCTCGACCCCGACCTGGCGCTCGAGCTGGGCGTCACCGGCCCCAACCTGCGCTGCACCGGGGTGGATCACGACCTGCGCCGCGACGCGCCCTTCCACGCCTACGACGAGGTGAAGGTGAACGTGGTCACCGCCCAGGGCGGCGACTGCCTGGCCCGCGCGCAGGTGCGGGTCGGAGAGATGCGCGAGAGCATCCGGCTGGTGCTGGCGATGATCGACGGCATCCCCGAGGGCGGGATCAACGGCGGCAAGGCGGTCAAGCTGCCGGTGCAGACCAAGATCCCGGTGGGCCAGACCTACGTCGGCATCGAGACTCCCCGGGGCGAGCTGGGCACCTGGCTCGTCGCCGACGGCACCCAGTTCCCCTACCGGCTGAAGATCCGGCCGCCCAGCCTGCACGCGCTCTCGGCGCTGCCGTACATCCTCCCCGGCCAGAGCGTGAGCGACGCGGTGGCGATCTTAGGGTCGCTGGATCCGATCATGGGCGAGGTCGACCGATGAACGAGTTCGCGCACGGCACCATCTACGGCGCGGTGATCGTGACGGTGCTGATGTCCGTCACCGCGATGGCGCTCTGGTTCGAGCGGAAGTTCGCCGGCCGGATGCAGTCCCGGGTGGGCCCGAACATCGTGGGGCCCTTCGGCCTGCTTCAGCCGGTGGCCGACGTGCTGAAGCTGCTGCAGAAAGAGGACATCATCCCCGAGCGCGCCGACCGGGCGCTGTTCAACCTCGCTCCGCTGCTGGCGGCGATCGGCGCGATCGGCGCCGCGGCGGTGGTGCCCTTCTCGGCCGACGTGATCGGCGCCGATCTCGACGTCGGCGTCCTCTACCTGCTGGCGATCGGCGCGATCACCGTGCTGCCGGTGTTCGCCGCCGGCTGGGCGAGCAACAACAAGTTCGCGCTGCTGGGCGGGATGCGGGCGATCGCCCAGTCGGTCTCGTACGAGGTGCCGTTGGTGCTGGCGGCGATGGTGCCGGTGATCCTCTCGGGCTCGATGCGGGTCAGCGCGGTGGTGGCGTACCAGGCCGAGCATCAGTGGCTGGTGATCTGGCCGTTCTTCCTCGGCATCCCGGCGTTCGTGCTGTTCATGCTGGCGATGCTCGCCGAGTCGAACCGGATCCCCTTCGACATCCCCGAGGCCGAGAGCGAGCTCGTCGCCGGAGTGACCACCGAGTACACCGGGATGAAGTTCGCCCTCTTCTACGTGGCCGAGTACGTCCACACCCTGGTCGCCTCGGCGGTCGCGTCGGCCCTCTTCCTCGGCGGGTGGGACGGCCCGTTCTCCCCCGGCCTCCACTGGATGGTCGGCAAGACGCTGCTGCTGTTCGCGGGGATCTACTGGGTGCGGTGGTCGCTGCTGCGCTTCCGCTCGGACCAGCTGATGCGCCTGTGCTGGCGCTACCTCGTACCAGCCGGGGTCCTGCTGGTCGGCGCCGCCGGCGCCTGGGTCAACTTCGCAGGCTGAAGGGAGCGCGATGGGCTACTTCACCGATTCCGTCGCCGCGCTGGCCGCCACGATGCGGAACTTCTTCCGCCCGGCCACGACGGTGCAGTACCCGAAGGTGATTCGCCCGCGCGCCGAGCGCTACCGGGCCAGCTTCGCGCTGCTGCACGACGAGCAGGGCGACGAGGCCTGCATCGGCTGCCTGCAGTGCGAGCGGATCTGCCCGTCGAAGGTGATCTCGATCAAAGGGCCGGTGAAGAAGGACTCGCCGATCACCGGCAAGAAGCGCGGCTACGCCGACGACTTCACCCTCGATCTGTCGGCGTGCATCTTCTGTGAGCTGTGCGTCCAGGTCTGCCCGACCGACGCGATCGTGATGACCCGCGAGCAGGAACAGCCGGCCTTCGCCCGCGAGGACCTCGTCCTCACCATGGCCAAGCTCTACGCCAACGAGAAGTCGAAGCCCCGCGCCTGGGGCGACGGCACCCGGCTGATGGAGATGCAGGCGATCCCCAAGCCGCCCGCGCCGCCGAAGGTCGAGCCGCCAGTCGCCGCGAAGCCCGACCCGGCACCGCCGAAGCCCGAAGCAGCCCCCGCACCCGCGGACGCCAAGCCGGAAGCCGTCGCCGTCAAACCGGCAGGAGCGCCCATCCCATGACCACCGACCTCGGCTTCGGACTGATCGCCGCGATCATCCTCATCTCGGCTCTCTTCGTCGTCCGCAGCAAGAACCTGATCCACGCGGTGCTCTGGCTGGCGCTCACCCTGCTCGGCACCGCGGCGCTCTACGCGATCCTCGACGCTCCGTTCCTCGCCGGCGTTCAGGTGCTCACCTACGTCGGGGGAGTGGTCACCCTCACCCTCTTCGGGGTGATGGTCACCCGCCGCCACGAGGGCCCCGACGCCCCGGCACAGAGCGAAGCGAGCGAGCGCGGCTTCGTCGCCGCCGCCGCGCTGTTCGCCGTGCTGGCGCTGGCGATCTGGAAGACCCCGCTGCCGCCCGGCCCCACCGTC
>JAGSPQ010000969.1 GCA_018262385.1 Myxococcaceae bacterium
GTCCCGCCGAAGCGGAACTCGCCCAGCCCGTAGCTCACCGAGGCGAACACCTCGATCTGCAGGAAGCTCATCACCCGGAAGAACGCGTCCGCCCGCACCACCCCCGATGGATCCGAGATGTTGATCAGGTTGTTGAGCGACATCGTGATCCACGGCGCACTCGGCAGCCCCGGCGCCAGCACGAACACCCCCACGTAGTGAATCCCCGCGTAGAACGGGACGAACGTCCCCGCGAGCACCGCCGGAACGTGGAAGATCGGCTTGTTGGCCCCCGCCGGGTTGTAGAAGTACTCCGCCCCCACCACCACCGTGGCCGAGTCGGTGTAGTTGGCGCTGTACGAGACGCCGACGGTGGTCGGCACCAGGGTCCCGCTGAGCCGTTCGATCGGAAAGTCGATCGAGCTGATCGGCGGCGGATCGCGGCTCGGATCGTTCTCGCGGTAGCGGGTGAAGTCCCGCCCGTCGCGGAACGAGACCTCGGCGTAGACGTCGAGCGGCCCAATCGGAGTCGAAACATCGATCGCGTACCGCGGCCGGCGCTCGCTCCCCCAGACGCCCGAGAAGCTGACCTCGGCCGGGCCGATCAGGATCTCCGCCCGCAGCGCGCCGCCCAGCTTCCCGAAGGTGTTCGCCGGCCCGTTGTTGTCGAGCAGCCCGAAGCCGTAGAAGTTCCAGCCGAGCGACTCGACCGGGTAGTGCACCTTCACCGCGTTGATCCCCAGCCGAAGATCGAACGGCGCCAGCGGATCGCGCCGCTGCACGTTGAGGAAGTCGCTCGGGTTCCACAGCCGCCCCACGCCCCACTTCACCTTCTGCCGCCCGATCGTGAAGTAGACCTTCTGCAACACGTCGAACCGCAGCCACAGCTGATCGAGCTCCACCGACGGATTGCTGCCGGTCTGCACGCCGACCCCCGGAATGAACGGCGGCGCTCCTCGCGGCCCGAGGGAAGGGTCGTACCGCAGCCGCCCCAGCGCGAACGCCCGCACCCGATCGCTGGGCCGGGCGTCGAGGTAGAGGTCCAGCAACCCCGGGGCGGCGAACCCGGTCTGCTCGAACGGCTGGTCGCGCTTGAAGTCCGCCTCGTACCGCAGGTACAGCGTCCCGCCGATCTGCAGCGGATCCGCCGCCTGGCCGCCGGTGTCGAACTGGCTCTGCCCCGCGGGGCCGGTGAGCTGCTCCGCGTCGCGCGCCGTCGGCCCGCCGTCGAGCACCGAGCCGCCCTGTTCCGGCCCCCCCAACTCCATCATCCCGGCATCCGCCGCGGACTCGTCTCCCCCGAACATCGAGCTCTCGTCCCGATCCTGCGCGACGGCGAGCGTCGGCAGCAGCAGGGCCACCGCCGCCCAGCGCCGGGATCCCCAGCCGAAACCTCGAGCTGGGATCATCGGCTCTTGCTCTCGAGCCACGCCTTGGTGAACAGGTTCGGATCCAGCTTCGACAGATCCACCGACTTGAAGAGCATCATCGTCGAGTTCTGCTTCTCGACCTCGTCGAAGATCCGGATCTCGCCCGGGAACCAGACGTCTGCGCCCTTCGACTCGCTGTGGATCTTCTGCCACTTCGGATAGTACGCCGTGCGCAGCAGGCGCCCCGAGAGCGCGAACTCCTGGCGCTTGAGGATGTTGTGGGTCGTCTTGTCCAACCACAACTTCACCACCGGGAAGGCGACGTCGATCCCTTCCTTCGCCTTGAGCGAGAGCCGGTAGACCGGAAACTTCCCCAGGCTCTCTTCGCCCTCGTAGGTCGGGTCGTACTCCTCGGCCAGCCGCGACTCGTCGAAGTCCTGCCGGCGCGAGTTGGTGCCGCCGATCCGCTCCCGCTCGGTGGTGCGATCCCACTTGCCGGTGTTCGGATCGTACGACCACAGGTTCTTGTCCAGCCGCAGGTAGCCCTTGCCCTCTTCGCTCTTCGGCTTGGTGAACAGCATCATCAGCTTGTCGTCGGTGTCGCGCCGGTAGACCAGCACCTCACGGACGATCTCGGCTTTGTCCTTCTCCCGCTGCTCCAGGTACACCAGCGTCTTGAAGTCGCCGTTGTTCCGCTGGCGATCGTCGATCGTCTTCAGCAGGGTGACCATGTCCTCCTTCGACATGTCCGCCGCCAGCGCAGGAGCGGCGGACGCAACCAACGAGAGGGCCAGCGCGAGCTTCAGTTTCATCGTGTTCACCCGACGTGCGACATGGCGGTCACCGGCTTGAGCCGGGCCGCGAGGAAAGAGGGAATGACCGAGATCAAGGTGATCGCGCCGGTCAGAAAAATCACCGCAACAGCGGCCCAGAACAGGGTGGGGGTGATCACCAGGTGATCGGTCATCATCACCAACTGCGCGCCGCCCTTCAGTCCGATGTGCGCCCTGGTCAGCCCCACCGCGAGCGCGACTCCCAGCGCCACCCCCGCCGAGGTCCCGAACAGCCCGAGCAGGAACCCTTCGGTGACGAACATCACCAGCACCCGCGCCCGCTGCATCCCGATCGCCCGCAGGGTGCCGATCTCACGGGTCCGTTCCCGAATCGAGATCCACATCACGTTCATCATCCCCACCGCGATGATCACGATCGCCACGAAGATCACCATCACCGACGCGAACGAGAAGAGGGTCAGGAACCACTTCACGA
>JAGSPQ010000970.1 GCA_018262385.1 Myxococcaceae bacterium
CGAGCTCGGCGGCCCGGGTCACGCCGAGCGCCGGATCTTCGCGGTGGCCGACGCGGACGAGCGGCTGATCGGCTTCATCACCTACGTGCCCGCTTACGGAGGCCGCCCCGGCTGGCTGCACGACCTGACCCGCCGGCTTCCGGACGCGCCGGTGGGCTGCATGGAGCTGTGCAACCAGGTGGCGATGGAGCGGCTGTCCTCCGAGGGCGCCCAGTGGCTGCACTTCGGCTTCACCCCGTTCCTCGTCGACGGGGACGAAGGGCCGGGCGCGAGCCGCTTCCTCTCGTGGATGCTGCGCAAGCTCGGCCAGTACGGCGGGGCGATTTATCCGGCGCAGAGCCAGCGCGAGTACAAGCGCAAGTGGATCCCCGACCTGGTCGAGCCCGAGCTGGTGGCCTGCCGGCCGCTGTCGCTGCGGGCGATCGTCGATCTCCTGCTGCTCACCCGTTCGGTCTGACGCGAGAGGCCCATGCAAACGAAACGAATCAAGATCATCGTCAACCCCAGCGCGCGATCAGGCAGGGCGTGGAAGGCGCTGAGGCAGGCGAGCGCGCCGCCTCCGGGAGTGCAGCTCGAGTGGGTGGAGAGCCGCGGGGCCGACCACCTGACCCAGCTGGTGCGCGCCGCCCAGGACGAGGATCTGCACGCGCTCGGGCTCGCGGGCGGAGACGGCACGGTGACCCACGCGCTGGCGGGGATCGCCGGCCGAAACCGGGTGCCGATCGGGCTGCTCCCGGTGGGGTCGGGCAACGACTTCGCGTTCAACTGCTCGGTGCCGAAGGCGATCGCGCAGGCGCTGGCGCTGCTGACCCACGGCACACCCCGGAGGGTGGACCTCGCGCGGTGCGGCGCCACCCGGCGCTTCTGCTGCGTCGCCGGGGTCGGGCTGGACGAGATGGCGCTGCGGATCATCTACGGCTCGTGGCTGCCGCGCTCGAAGGGGCTGAACATCTACGCGGCGCTGCGGGCGCTGGCCACCTACCGCCCGCCGCGGGTGCGGATCAGCTGGGAAGGCGGCGGCTACGAGGGCGAGGTGATGTTCGCGGCGGTGACCAACACCACCAGCTACGGCGGTGGGTTCATGGTCACTCCCGCCGCGCGGATCGACGACGGCGCGCTCGACCTGTGCATCGTCAAGCGCACCGGGCGGGTGCGGCTGCTCACCCGCTTCCCGCGGATCCTCAAGGGCACCCACACCGAACTGGACGAGGTGATCATCGCCCGCAGCCCCTGGGTGCGAATCGAGGCCGACGGCGCGGCGCTGCCGGTGCCGCTCGATGGCGAGCTGGGGATGGCGCAGACGCCGGTCGAGCTGCGCTGCGATCCCGGAGGGCTCACCCTGCTCGGCGCGCCGGTGCTGCAGCTGGCTTCGGGGCTCGAGCAGCAAGGAGTCGCCCGTGTTGCGTGAGACCGACCTCGGGCCCGAAGCGTGGGGACACGCCGCTCAACCCGTTCATCCCGAGCGAAGTCGAGGGACGAGCCCGTGGCTGATCTCCCGCGGGCAGGATCTGTTCTGGTTCCAGGGCTCGGTGCTGGCGGGCGTCGCGCTGCTGGCCTTCTTCGCCCTCGGGCCCAGGCTGACCGACGCGACCTACTCGGCCGCCCATCCCGCGGTGCTGGCGCTGCTGCTGTGGGGGATCTTCTTCGACGGCACCCACGTGCTGGGCACCCTCACCCACCCGCGCGCGGCGGCCGCCGGCCGGTGGGCGTGGCTGCTGGTGCTGGCCGGGCCGGCGGTGGCGGTGATCGACTACTTCGCGATCCTCCCCGAGCCGTCCCAGCTGGGCAGCGCGGGCTGGCTGTTCCGCGCCTTCCTGCTCTTCGCGTACCTCTGGGCGTACTTCCACCTCGTCCGCCAGCACTACGGCTTCGTCGCGCTCTACCGCCGCCGCGCGGGCGCGACCGACTGGATCGAGCGCCGCCTCGAGACGTGGGTGTTGTGGGTCGGCTGCCTCTACCCGTTCCTGCGCTACTCGCTCTCGGCGGCGTACGCCGACTCCGGTCTTCCGGTGCTGCTGCCGGGCTCGGCGCTGCCGGGTCTGCGGCTGGCGCTCGACCTCGCCTTCGCGGTGCTCGGAACCGGCCTGCTCGCCGCGCTGCTGGTGCGCGCCCGCGCCAACCTCGGCCCCCGCCACCTGCTGATCGGAACCGTGATCGCCTTCCACCTCGCGGTGTTCGCGCTGCTCGACAACCTGCTGACGATCACCGCCACGCTGACGATCTTCCACAACCTGCAGTACCACCGGATCATCTGGGACCACGCGCGGGCCGAGGGCCGCAAGCCGGCGGGCGGGCTGGGGCGGTACCTCGCGCTGGGGCTGATGCTGGGCGCGGCGTGGTACGGCCCGCGGATCCTCGGCGTCGCGCTGGTCGAGTCGGACCTCGCCCGCAACGCGCTGCTCGGCCTGGGCTGGGGAGTCGCCTTCCAGCACTACTTCGTCGACGGGAAGATCTGGAAGCGCGCGGCGGTGCCGGGGTGAAGCGCCTTGCGCCAATCTGGGCCGAGGCGCTGCCGCCGCGGTTCCCGCGCTTCGAGGGCGGCACGGTGCGCTGCGACGTCGCAGTGGTCGGCGGAGGAATGGCCGGCCTCTCGGCGGCGTACCACCTGCTGGG
>JAGSPQ010000165.1 GCA_018262385.1 Myxococcaceae bacterium
GGTTCCGACTCAGGAGGCCTTCTCGAAGTCCATCGCGCTGGTCTCGCCCGCGCTGCGGCGGCCCAGCAGGTTCTCGAGCTTCATCGCGTTGAGCTCGACCGTCTCGATCATCCGCTTGGCGTACGCGGTGAGGAAGAGGTGGAAGATGATGCAGGTCACCGCGATGCCCAGACCGAAGGCGGTGTTGTTCATTGCTTCCGAGATGCCCTTCGACAGCAGCGCCTGTTTCTGATCGGCGGGAACGTTACCGAGTGATTTGAACGTTCCGATCAGACCGACGATGGTTCCGATCAGCCCGAAGAGGGTCGCGACGTTCGCCAGCGACCACAGCCACGCGATGCGGGCCGAGATGTGGGGGTTGTTCTCGAGAATCGCCTCTTCAATCGACTTGGCGACTTCGATCTCGCCGCGGTTGGCGCGGGTGAGGCCGGCGCGGATCACCTTGGCCAGCGGAGCGTTCGGAGCAGCGCCGCACAGCTTGACCGCGCGATCGACGTTTCCGGTCAGCACCAGCTTGGTGACCTGCTCCATGAAGGGCGGAGCATTGAGGTTGTAGCGGAACATCAGCGTGATCACCCGCTCGACCACCACCGCCAGCGAGCAGGCGAGCCAGAAGATGTTGATCAACATGAAGGGACCGCCCTCTTTGAAGAACTCGATCAAGCCATCGAGCGCGCCTCCCTTATGGGCGGGTTCAGCGGTCAGCACCACATCGAGAATGTGGTGAAACATCATGCTGGCGGACATTTCGGAGGATACCCCTTCAACGCAATGCGGTTTGAAAAGCTGCGCAGTTTTTAGTTGGCCCAATCTGAGGCGTCAACAAACTGCTTTATCGACGCTCATACCGCCGCCCAGCTCTTTGGACCAGCAATCCTGCCAGCTCGAGCTCGATCAGCGCGCTTGCCAGAAGCCCCGAGTCGAGCGGTTGGGCCCGGCCCAGCAGGGAGTCGAAGTCGACCGGCACCCGCTCGAGCAGTTGGTAGGCGTGCGCCGCGTTGGGCGACAGCTTGGTCAGGTCGAACGCCTCGGCGCCCACCTCGGCGGGCAAGGTCTGGGTCTGGGTGAGCCCCATGTCCTCGAAGACGTCGGCGGCGCGCGCGACCAGGCGGGCAGCTCCGGCGCGGATCAGCTGGTTGGGGGCGTGGGCGGTGAGGTGGTCGATCTGCCCGGGCACCGCCATCACCAGTCGACCCTGCTCCTGGGCATACTCGACGGTGATCAGCGCCCCCGATTCGCCGTGCCCGCGGACCAGCAACACCCCGTCGCTGGCGCCCGAGATGAGCCGGTTGCGGCGGGGGAAAGTCGTCGGGTCGGCGCGCACCCCGGGCGGGAAATCGGAGAACACCGTGCCGCCGCTGCCGACGATGCGGGGCGCGAGCTTCGCCTGCGGGGAATCGAGCGCGTCGAGCCCCGAGCCCATGAACGCCCACGTCTCGCCCCCGGCCTCGATCGCGGCGTCGTGGCAGAGCTGATCGATGCCCCGCGCGCCTCCGGAAACGATGATCAGCCGGCTGGCCAGCTCGAGGGCCAGCGCCCGGGCGGCGGGGATGAAGTTGGACTCGAAGCTGCGGCTGCCGACCATCGCCAGCCGCGGCGGCCCGTTCGGCCGGTCTCCCCGGCCCAGGTAGAAGAGCATCGGCGGCGCGGCCTCCACCTGGGCGAGCCCGCGCGGGTAGACCGGATCTTCGGGGAAGCAGACCGACATCCCGCCGTCGAGCGCGCGCTCGAGCAGGCGTTCGGCGTGCGCGCCGAGGGTGGACTCGAGCCCCAGCAGCCCCTCGCGGGCGGGCGCGGCGAGGCCCACCGAGCTGACCCACTTGAGCGGCCGTTCGTCGGCGAGGACGCCGAGGTCCGGGTAGACGCGGCGAATGGTCGCGATCGCGGCCGGCCCGATGCCGAGCACGCCCCACAGGCCGACCACTGCGCGTCTTTCATCCCCCGTCACGCCCCCAGTCTAGGCAAGGGGGCTGACATCCCAACCTACGGCCTTGCGAAGGCTACCGCGACGCGCTGGCCGCGCCGGCGCCCGACCCGACGCGCATCTCGAGGTGATCGCCGGCCATGATCTCGCGAATCGAGCGGATCATCAGGCAGGTGGTGGCCTTGGTCTTCACCTCGACCGCCATGCACTGCCCGACGTCTTCCTTCGGCCACTTCTCGTCGAGCCGGTTCGGCTCTTTGATCGCGTCGCCGCTGGTCGTCCCGTCCATCTGGCGGAAGATGGTGAAGACGTTGCCCCGCTCGACCCCGTCGGCGCTGCCCTTGTCGATCAGCAGCTGCTCGTGCTCGCCGAAGGTGGAGAACCAGTAGCGGCCGCCAGAGACGACCACGCCTCCTTCGACCTTCTTGCTGTTCGGCCGGATCGTGACCATCCGGATCATGCTCTCGCCGGCGGGGCCGACGAGATCGCCGCGCATCATCTCTTCCCAGTCGCCGACGATCTCGAGGGTGGCGACCTTCTCCTTGTCGCTCCAGCGGACGACCTTCGCGGTGCCGATCACGTGGGTGAGGTAGCCGAAGCTCCCGCCGGACGGGTGCGAGAGCTTGGTGGTGGTGCGGTAGATCACGTACGGCTCGCCCATCTTCACCGCGCCGGCCTTCTTGAAGCTGACGTAGAGCTGCTGGGGGAAGGACAGCATCTCGGTCTCACCGTACGAGCCGGAGATCACCCCCGCCTCTTCGATCTCCTGGTCGGTGACGAAGCCCTCGACGCGGACGCTGACGGCGCCCTTGCCCTGGTAGCCGATCTGCCCGCTGACCTGGACCTTGTCCTCTTCGATCATCTGGGCCGGCTCGACCTCCTCGGGACCCTCGCCCACTTCGACCTGGGTGGGGACCTCTTCACCGGTCGGAAGGAAACGGACCTGGTTGCCCGGGTAGATCCAGTGCGGGTTGGCGATCTCGGGGTTGTAGGACCAGACCTTGGGCCAGTACCACGGGCTGCCGAGGTACTTCTGCGACAGGTCCCAGAGCGTGTCGCCCTTGTCGACGGTGTGGCTCGAGGGCGAGCCCTTGGTCGGCTTGGCTGGAGTCGGCTGCTCGGCCTCTTCGGCGGGCTTCATCTCGGTTTCGTTTTGCGCCAGGGCGGGGCCGGCAGACAGCGCGAGGAAAGCGACGGAGGCGAACAGCGGGTGGCGCATGGTCATGGTTTTCTTCTTCATGGGGAACCGGTGAGCGAAGACAGGCGGGCCTTGGCCGCAGTGGCGGCGGTGGTGCCCGGATATGAGGAGACGATCTTCTGGTAGACGACCCGCGCGTCGGCGGTCTTGTTGAGCCGGACGCGGCACTCGCCGAGCTTCAGCAGCGACTCGAGCACCGCGTCGCCGGCCGGGTAGCGGGCGACCACGTCCTCGAAGGCCTTGGCGGCCCCTTCGAAGTCGTCGAGCCCCATCAGCCCCAGCCCGGTGAAGTAGATCGCGTTGTCCGCGCGCGGATGCCGGGGCGCGTCGGCGGCGAACTTCTGCAGCTCGAGGATTCCGCCGGCGACGTTGCCGGTCTTCAGCGCGGCGACGCCCTGCTCGAAGAACGCGTCGCCGATGTCCGGGTCGAGATCTTCGCCGGGCTCCGCCGCCGCCGGGCTCTTGAGCGCCTCGAGGATCTCGGGAGCGGGCTCGACGATCTGCACTCCGGTCGAGAGCTTCGGGGCCGCCTGCTGGCGGGGCTTGAGCTTCACCACGGTGAGCGAGGGCATCGCTTCCGAGGTCGGCTCGGGGAGCTTGAGCGCCAGGCTCGAGGGAGGGCCCGGGGGGCGGACGCCGACCGAGGCATGCAGCTCGACCCGGTCGAGGCGCTTCTCCAGCCGGGCATTTTCTTCGCGAAGCGCGCGCAGCTCGGCCTTCAGCTCGGTGAGCTCGACCCGCGGTACAGCCCCCGGCGTCGCGCAGGCGAAGAGCGCGATGGGACCAATGAGGAGGAAGGTGCGAATGACGGCCAAGTGTACGGACCCCGTTTCCAGACCGTCAAGAATTCGGACCCGCGCCGCTACAGACCTGTCGTGCGAGGTCGCACCTGCGGCCGAGCGCCCGCGGGTCAGAAGCGACAGGTGACGAACGAGAAATGCCGGCCGGTGAGGCCGCGATCGCGCCGGTGCGAGAAGAAGCGCGGATCGCAGGCGGTGCACAGGCCGAGGGGGTCGATCTGCGCCGCCGGCACTCCGGCGCGCATCAGGGTGGTCTGCACCGCCAGCGGCAGATCGAGAAAGGGGCCGGCGGGGCGGCGAACGCAGATCCCGGAAGGAAAGCGCTCGGCGAAGCGGGCGATCAGATCCTCGCCCACCGCGTAGCAGCACGGGCCGATCGACGGCCCGATCGCGGCGCGCAGATCGGCCGGGCGGGATCCGGCGCGGGCGAGGGCCTCGACGGTGCGGGCGGCAATCTGGGCCAGCGTCCCCTTCCACCCGGCGTGCACCGCGGCGACCCGCTGGCCGACCGGATCCACCAGCAGCAGCGGGACGCAGTCGGCGGTCCTCACCCCCACCGCGTCCCCTGCCCGGCCCGTCCAGATCGCGTCGGCTTCGGTCTGCGCGCCGATCGGCGCCTCGACCACCCCCTCGCCGTGGACCTGGGTGACCCCGAACAGCCGGTCGCCGTCGACTCCGGCGGCGGCGGCGAGCAGCCCGAGGTTGAGCGCGACCGCCTCGGGCGCGTCTCCCACCGCACTGCCGGCGTTGAGGCTGGCCCAGACCCCGGTCGAGACCCCGCCTTCCCGGGTGGGGAACCCGTGGGGAACTTCGAGCAGCTTCGAGGTGATCAGCTCCAAGCCCGCGTCACTCTAGTTCAAAGGGCTGTTTGACAAAGTGCGTCATGATGCCGACACTCGAACCGAACGCGGGGCCCTCGGGACCCGCGGTCGTCCTCCTCTGCCCGGAGCAGCGCTGAACTCTGTCGGAAAAAAACTGCTGCTGAGCATCGCCCTGCCCACCCTGGCGCTGGCGCTGGTCGCGTTGGGCTTCCTCTGGCAGCGCACCGACCAGGCGGTGCGCCAGGCGACCCACGACGAGGCGGTGCGGATGGCCGAGCTGGTGGCGGGCAACTTCTCGCTCGCCGACGCCTCCGACGCCAGGCAGAAGGGCGGGCCGCGGGTGGTGCACCGCGCGGTGACCCAGACGATGCGCTCGGGCTGGGCCAGCAAGGCCAACGTCTCCTCGCTGCGGATCCTCGATCGCTACGACGTGGTGCGCTGGTCGCGGAAGGTGGAGGAAGAGGACAAGCCGCTCACCGCGGTGCCCAGAGAGGTGACGAAGGGCACCGAGGTGGTGCTGCCGCTGGGCGGAGTCGCCTGCGCCGGCTGTCACGTCGGCGAGTCGACGATGCGGGCGGGGATGCTGCAGCTGATCGTCGAAGACGCCTCGCTCCAGCAATCGGTGGCGGGCGGCTTCATCCAGGCGCTGCTGATCCTGCTGCTGTTCTCGGTGGCGCTGGTGGGCGCGACCGCGGTGAGCCTGCGGATCTTCCTCACCTCGCCCCTGCAGAAGCTGACCGCGGCGATGAAGCGGGCCGAGGAAGGGGACTTCGTCGCCCGGGCCGAGGAGCGCACCCACGACGAGATCGGCCGGCTGGCGCGCGCCTTCAACCGGATGCTGGTGCGAATCACCTCGCTCAAGGCCGAGGAAATCGACAACCGGCGGGACCTCGATCACGCCCGCGGAGAGCTCGAGCTCAAGGGCCAGCTCGAAGGCCGCCTCAAGGAGCTGTCGATTCTCTACGACGTCGCCCGCGCGGTGACCTCGTCGATCGAGCTCAACGAGGTGCTGCAGAAGATCACCGACACGGTGCCGACGCGGCTCAACGTCCCGAAGTTCTCGATCATGTTGCTGGGAAAGTCGGGGCTGGAGGTCCGCAAGTCCCACCCGGCCGGCAGCGAGGGGCTGAGCTTCGCGGTGGGCGAAGGGATCTGCGGTCACGCGGCGGCGACCCGCAAGTCGGTGTACGTGGCCGAGCTCGAGAAGGATCAGCAGCTGTTCCGGATCCGCGGCGGCGCGGGCGCGAAGGGCCGGGGCAGCCTGCTCGCGCTGCCGATGGTCCACGGCGAAGACCTGCTGGGAGTGCTCAACTTCGAGCGGCCCGAGACGGCCGGCTTCTCGGCCGCCGAGATCGAGTTCTTCACCGCGGTGGCCGACCAGGCGGCGATGGCGGTGAAGAACGCGCGGCTCCACGAGCAGACGGTCGAGCTGTCGATCACCGACCCGCTCACCGGGGTCTCGAACCGCCGCCACCTGTTCGCGCAGCTCGAGCTGGAGATCGCCCGGGCCAACCGCTTCGGAACCCAGCTGTCGTTCTTGATGATCGACATCGACTACTTCAAGAAGCTGAACGACGCCGCCGGCCACACCGCGGGCGACGGAGTGCTGCGCCACGTCTGCGAGCTGATGCAGGGGAGCGTGCGCCGGGTCGACACCCTCGCCCGCTACGGCGGAGAGGAGTTCGTGGTGCTGCTGCCCCAGGTGACGCGGGCCGAGGCGCTCGAGGTGGCCGACAAGCTGCGCCAGCTGGTGGAGCAGGCGCCGATCGCGCACCGGGAAGTCCAGCCGGGCGGCAAGGTCACCATCTCGGTGGGCGTGGCGAACCTTCCGATCGACGCGGTCGAGCAGGGCCAGCTGGTCGACTGCGCGGACGCGGCGCTCTACGCGAGCAAGCGCAGCGGCCGGAACCGGGTGACCACCTACGCGGCGGGAATGGAGATGCACCCGGGGCGAGAGCGCGGACCCAACGCGCAGAAGCGGCGGATCACCGCAGAGATCCCGGTGGTGGCGGTGGCGGGCGGCTCGACCAAGCCCTGACGTTTCAGTGGGTCGCGAAGCCGACCAGATCGAGCAGCTTGTTGAAGTCGAGCGGCTTGCTCATCGTCAGCGCGATGCCCTTGCGCATCCCCTTCTCGCTGATCTCTTCCGAGTGCCAGGCGGTGACGAGGATGATCGGCAGGTCCTTGAGCCGCGGCACGGCGTGAATCTGCTGGGCGAAGGTGATCCCGTCGACGTGCGGCATCATCAGGTCGGTGATCACCAGCTTGATGTCGTCGGTGTGAAGCATGTTCATCGCTTCGATCGGCGAGGGCGCGGTGAGCACCGCGTACCCGTGCTTGCCGAGGAACTTCGCGATCAGCGTCGCCTGGGCAACGTCATCGTCGACGACCAGAATCTTGATCGCAGTTCCCGGCGGCACGGCGAAGGGTCTAACACAGCAGGCCCGGAACGAGGACATTG
>JAGSPQ010000971.1 GCA_018262385.1 Myxococcaceae bacterium
ATCTATGACCCACCCATGGCGGTTTTTCCGGGCCGGCGGCTTCGATCAGGTTCGCCTCGACACCGGTGCTGACTTGCAGAACCTCGCCCAGCTCGATCCCAAGCTCTGGGTCGCGCTGAGCTGCCCGACCCGGGGCCTCGAGTTCGATCCTCACACCCTCGAGCTGCTGGACACCGACAAGGACGGCCGGATCCGCGTCCCCGAGGTGATCGCCGCCGCGCAGTGGACCACCGGGCTGCTGAAGAACCCGGACGAGCTCGCCAAAGGCAGCAGCGCCCTGCCGCTCGAGTCGATCAACGTCGCGACCGAAGAAGGCAAGCAGGTCTACGCGTCGGCGAAGCAGCTGCTGGCCAACCTCGGCAAGGGCTCGGAGACGAGCATCTCGCCCGCCGACATCAGCGACACGGTGAAGATCTTCGCCAGGACGCTGTTCAACGGCGACGGGATCATTCCCCCCGAGGCGGCCGAGGCGGACGCCGCCACCGCCCAGGCGATCAAGGACGTGATGGGGTGCATGGGCACGGTGAAGGACCTGAGCGGGCTCGACGGAGTGGACGGCCCGCGGATCGACAAGTTCTTCGCCGAGGCGACCGCCTTCCTCGCCTGGTCGGCCGGCGCGGACGCCAGCGCTGATCCCGCCGGGTTCGACGCCTACCAGGCGGTGAAGAGCAAGATCGACGACTACTTCGCCCGGTGCGCGCTGGCGCAGATGGACCCCGGCGCGGGCAAGGCGCTCAACCCCGATCCGGCCGAGTACGTCGCGCTGGGCAACCGAGAGCTGTCGCCCGCGAGCAAAGAGGTCGCCAGCCTGCCGGTGGCGAAGATCGAGGCCGGCGGCGCGCTGCCCCTCGAGCTCGGCCTGAATCCCGCCTGGGCCGGGCCGATCGCGAAGTTCCGCGAGGCGTGCGTGACGCCGCTGCTCGGCAAGAAGGCGGTGCTCACGTTCGCCGAGTGGCAAGCGCTCGGCGCCAGGCTCGCCGCCCAGGAGACCTGGCACGCGACCCGGCCGGCGGGCACCGTGCACCCCCTGGGCGCGGCGCGCCTGCAGGAGCTCTGCGCCGCTCCCACCCGCGCGGCGATCGCCGCCCTGATGGCGAAGGACAAGGCGCTCGAGCCCGAGCTGAAGGCGATCACCTCGGTCGACAAGCTCACCCACTTCCACCGCGATCTGGCGGGGTTCGTGAACAACTTCGTCGCGTTCCGCGACTTCTACACCCACAAGGCGAAGGCGATCTTCCAGGCGGGCACGCTCTACCTCGACGGCCGCAGCTGCGAGCTGTGCGTGCGGGTCGATGATCCGGCCCGGCATGGCGCGCTGGCGGGCGCCTCGATGGCCTACCTCGCCTACTGCGACCTGAGCCGGAAGGGTGGCCCGGAGAAGATGCAGATCGTCGCCGCATTCACCGGCGGCGACTCGGACTTCCTGATGGTGGGGCGCAACGGCGTCTTCTACGACCGCAAGGGGCAGGACTGGGACGCGACGATCACCAAGATCGTCGACCAGCCGATCTCGGTGCGGCAGGCGTTCTGGGCCCCCTACAAGCGGGTGGCGAAGTTCGTCGAGGATCAAATCTCGGGCTTCGCCGCGGCGAAGGACAAGGAGGCCCACGACGGCACCACCCAGGGGATCGTCGGCACGGTGACGACGAAGAAGGAGCCCACCGGATTCGACATCGCGAAGTTCGCCGGAGTGTTCGCGGCGGTCGGCCTCGCGGTCGGGATGCTGGCGTCCGCCGCCGCGGCGATCCTCACCGGCTTCCTCGCCCTCAAGCTGTGGCAGATGCCGGTGGCGGTGGTGGCGGCGATGCTGGTGATGTCCGGGCCGTCGATGCTGCTGGCGGCGATGAAGCTGCGCAAGCGGGTGCTGGGGCCGCTGCTCGACGCCAGCGGCTGGGCGATCAACGCGCGGATGGCGATCAACATCCCGTTCGGTCAGTCGCTGACCCACCTCGCGGTCCTCCCCCCCGGCAGCAAGCGATCGGTGGTCGACCCCTACGCGCAGGCCCGCACCCCGTGGATGTCCTACCTGGTGCTGGCGGCCGTGCTCGGCGCCGGCTTCTGGCTCTGGCGCTCCGGGTACTTCGTTCAGCTGGTGGCGGCGCTGCGAACCCTAAACGGGTGAGATCTCGCGGCGGCGGTGCGGCCGTTCGACCCGCTTGTTCCGCGTGCGCTTGAGCGCCCGGGCGAGGCTGCGCCGGGTGTCGCGGGGGTCGATCACGTCGTCGATCATCCCCAGCGCCGCCGTGCGGTAGATGCTGATGTGGGCCCGCAGCTGCGCCGACATCTCTTTCTTCATCGTCTCGCGCGCCACCGGATCCTCGACCCCCTGCAGCAGCTTGCGGGCGGCGATCGCCACCATCCCCTCGGGGCCCATCACTCCGATCTCCGCCTGGGGCCAGGCCACCAGCAGGTCAGGCTCGTAGGCGCGGCCGTTCATCACGTAGTAGCCGGCGCCGTAGCCCTTGCGGATCACCACGGTGAACTTCGGCACCGTCGCCGAGCTCACCGCGTAGAGCATCTTCGCGCCATGGCGGATGATCCCCGCCTGCTCGACCTTGGTGCCGACCATGAACCCCGGCACGTCCTGCAGGAAGAGCAGGGGGATGTTG
>JAGSPQ010000972.1 GCA_018262385.1 Myxococcaceae bacterium
AGCTGAAGCGCTCCCACATCTCGGTGAAGAACAGCGTCGAGAGGCCGGCAGGGTGCCCGAGGAATCCACCTCCGGCAGCGGGCTGCCCGGCAACGGGACTGGTCAAGCCTCGGCCTCGCCGCCCCCGGATCCGGCAGCGTCGTCATCCTTCCGGCGGCCGCGATGCAGGATGCGCGCGAAGATCACGCCGCCCTCGTACAGCAGCCACATCGGCACCGCCATCAGCGTCATCGACAGCGGGTCGGGCGGGGTGATCACGGCGGCGACCACGCAGATGCCGATGATGACGTAACCGCGCGCCTCGGCCAGCTTCTCGACGGACACGAGTCCGGTGAGCGTCAGCAGCACGACGACCACCGGCACCTCGAATGCCAGGCCGAACGCGAAGAACATCGTCAGCGCGAAGTCCAGGTAGTTGTTGATGTCCGGCATCATCTGCACGCCTTCCGGCGCGCTGGTGGCGAAGAAGTGGAACGCCAGCGGGAACACGAACTTGTAGGCGAAGTAGGTGCCGACATAGAACAGCACGATCGACGACACCAGCAGCGGCACCGCGAAGCGCTTCTCCTTGCGGTACAGGCCCGGCGCGACGAACGCCCAGAGCTGGTACAGCACGATGGGCATCGCGACGAACACCGCGAAGAAGAAGGCCAGCTTGAACGGCGTGATGAAGGGCGACATCACGCCGGTCGCGATCAGCGAGCCGCCCTGCGGCAGCTGGCTGAGCAGCGGCTTCACGAGTACTTCGAAGATGTCGTTGCGGAAGATCGCCGCCGGAACGAACAGCACCAGCACGGCCAGGAACGCCTTCACGAGCCGGTCGCGCAGCTCGAGCAGGTGGGAGATCAGCGTGCCTTCGGCGAGCTTCTCAGGTCGCTCGCTCATTCCGGGGCTCCTGCGGCGCAGCGTCCGGGACGCTGGCGGTGGATTCGGTCGGCGGCTCGTAGACCGGATCCGACAGGTCGCGGTGCGACGGGTCTTCCGGTGGCGGGACCGTGGTGTCCGTTTCCGGCGGCGGTTCGCCGGAGAACTCCGGAGGGGGCGCGGGATACTTCGGAGCCTGGCTCGAGCGCGCCTCGGTCATCCGGTTCAGCTCTTCGAGATTGACCTCGTTCTCGAGCTGTTCCTGGAACTGCCGCGCCATGCTGCGCGCCTTGCCGAGCCAGCGCCCGATCTTCGCCACGAGGCCCGGCAGCCGCTTCGGTCCGAGCACCACCAGTGCGACGCCAAAGATCACCACCAGCTCGAAAAAGCCGACCTCGAACATCTTTGCGGGGCTGCGAGTGGTGTTGTGCCGGGGACCGTATCGGTCAGGCGGGGCGGTCTTTGCTGTTGTCCGAGGTCGTTTCCGCGGACTTGGTCTCCGGGAACTCGGCGTCCAGCCCGACCGACTGCTTCAGCTGCTTGGCGGCCTTCTCGCCTTCGGCCTCGCCTTCGTTCATCGCCTTCTTGAAGTTCTTGATCGCGGCGCCGACGTCGCTGCCAACGGAGCCCAGCTTCTTCGTGCCAAAGACCAGGATGACCACGCCCAGGACGATCAGCCAGTGCCAGATGCTAAGTGAACCCATCGAAGTGCTCCGTACAACCCGCGTGCGAGGGGATTCCCATCATAAGATAAGGGAGCCCCCCGGACCCGAAAAGTTCAGGAAATCGGTGGTACGCGCAGATTGAAGGTGGCCGGGCCGTCGTTCACGAGGCTGACCTGCATGTCCGCCCCGAAGGCCCCGGCCTGGACGCCGGGGTGCAGCGCTCGCGCCTGTTCGACCATGAGCCTGAACAGCGACTCAGCAACTGCCGGGGCAGCGGTAGTGGAAAACCCGGGCCGGTTGCCCTTCGAGGTGTCCGCCGCCAGCGTGAACTGGGGAACCAGCAGCAGCCCGCCGCCGATCTGCCGCAGGTCCAGGTTCATCCGCCCTTCGGCATCGGGAAACACGCGATAGGCGAGCACCCGCTCGAGCAGTCGCGTCGCGGTCGCGGCACTGTCGCCCGCCTCGACGCCGATCAGCGCCAGCAGCCCGCGGCCGACCGTGGCGATCGTTTCACCGTTCACCTCGACGTGGGCGCGCGACACGCGCTGAATGAGAGCGATCATCAATTGGACGCGGTCAAGGGCCGCTCCCCGGGGACCAAGGTGGCATTCTCGCCTGCCAAAACGTAAGATTCCCAGCCGTTTACGTCTCGCCCCCGGGGTTCTTTCGGATGTCGTTTCGCGCCTGGTCCACCTCCGTGCTGTCCGCCGCTGCGCTGGCAGTCGTTTCCCTCACCTGGGTTGCCCCGGTCGAAGCCGCTGGCGATGCCGCCCGCGGCAAGAAGCTCGGCTACACCTGCCTCGGCTGCCACGGCATCGAGAGCTACAAGAACGTCTATCCGACGTACTCGGTGCCGATGCTGCGCGGCCAGCACCCCGAGTACATCGTCGCGGCGCTGAAGGCGTACAAGAGCGGCGAGCGTCCGCACCCGACGATGCACGCGCATGCGATGACGCTGTCGAACCAGGACTTGGAAGACATCGCCGCGTATCTCGGCGGCGAGCCGGTGATGGCGACCGCGGGCGCGCAGCCTGCCGGGGCGCCGCCGGCGGCCGTTGCCACCTGCCAGGCCTGCCACG
>JAGSPQ010000973.1 GCA_018262385.1 Myxococcaceae bacterium
GCCCTTGTCCGGCGCGCTGTCGACGCGGAGCTCGGCGCCATGTGCGTCCGCGATCCCCTTGGCGATCGCGAGCCCGAGTCCGGCGCCTGCCCGATCGGCGTGGGCGCCCTGCCAGAACCGATCAAACAGATGCTCCATCAAGCTGGCCTCGATGCCGGGGCCGGTGTCCGTGACGGTGAGCACGAACTGGTCGCCCGACGTTCGCCCCCGGAGCGCGACCCGGCCGCCGGCGGGAGTGAACTTGATCGCGTTGGCGACCAGGTTGCTGAGCAGCTGAATGATCCGGTGGCGATCGACGAAGAGCTCCACCTTCGCCTCCCCGACCCCCGCGTCGAACTCGATCCGCTTCGCCTGGGCCAGCCCGGCATGCAGCGCAGCGACTTCGCTGACGATCGCCCCCACCGGCTCGCGGCGTCGATCGAGCGCCAGCGGGCCGGCGTCGACCGCGCTGGCGAGCAGCAGATCCTCGATCAGCCGGTTCGCGCGGGCGACCGCCTGCTGGATCGTGGCGAGCGCCCGAGGATCGTCCGGCCTCCTCGCCAGCGTCTCCGCGCTGAGCGCGATGACGTTCAGCGGATTTCGCAGATCGTGGCTGACGATGCCCAGCACGTCGTCGCGCACCCGCTTGGCCTCGATCGCGGCGGCGAACAGGCGCGCGTTCTCGGCTTCGGCGCGTTTCCGAGCCGTGATGTCCCGGTAGAAGCTCAACAGGTGGGGTTTGCCGCCGACGATCACCCGGGTGGCGGACACCTCGAGCGAGAAGCGGCGGCCTTCCTGGTGGAGGTGCTCCACCTCGAAGGTCTGGCTCTCCCCCTCCATCACCCGGCGAATCCGCTCGGGCGGCTGGAGCGGGCCGGCGTCCTTCCGGGCCAGCTGCCGCACTTCCTTCACCGTCCGGCCGTGCAGCTGGGCGTAGGACTCGTTGACGTCGACCAGCTCACCCTCGGCAGACATCAGCAGGATCCCTTCACTCGCCCCCTCGAACAGGGCCCGAAAGCGGGTCTCGCTCTCGCGCAGCGCCTCTTCCGCCTGCTTGCGCTGGGTAATGTCCTGAATGAAGCCCAGCACCCGCAGCGGTTTTCCCTCGGCGTCCTTCTCGAGCCTGGCGATCGCGCTGATCTGCCTGGGGGGTGATCCGTCGGCGGGATTGATCAGGTATTCGAGGTTGTACTCGCGCCCTTCGGCAATCAGGTCGACCAACGCCTGGTGAACCCGCTCCCGTTCCGGGATGCAGGCCTCGATGTCTTCGATCGGCCAGTACCTGGCGACGGGCGGATACCCGAACATGTTCAGGCCCTGGGCGGATCCCCAGATGGTGTTGGTCTCGAGGCGGTAGACCCAGGATCCGGTCTGACCGAGCTGCTCCGCCAGCAGCATCTTCGACTCGCTCGACCGGAGCGCCCGTTCGCTCTGCTGCAGGGCCTCCTCCGCCCTCTTGGCGAACACGATGTCCCAGGCCAGGTTGGCGAGCCGGGAGACGCTCTCGATCTCCTGCGGTCCGTAGTCCGCGGGCGCATTCCCCACGCCCAGCAGCGCCACGACTTGTCCGTTTCGCAGCACGGGCACTGCCAATTCCCGGATCACCGGTGCGTGGCCGGCCGGCAGGCCCTTGCGGTTGGGCATGTTCGGATAGTCGTTGTGAACGGTCGGGCGACGCTCGCGCAGGGCGTCGGCCCACACGCCGGCTTGACTCACCGGATAGTGACGGTCCGCGCCCTCGGCGGTGCACTGAGTCCGCAAGGTGTGGGTGGACCAGGCCTGCAGGGACAGCGTTTCCTGGTCCGCCTCGACGAAGTGAAAGAAGCCGATCGTGCTGCCGGTCAGCGCCTCGGCCTCGTCGAGGGTCTGCGTCAGCACCTGCTGGAGCGAGTGGCCGACCGCGTACTCACTCAGCCGAACCTGGGCGTTCGAGATCGCCTCGGCCCGCCTGCGTTCGACCAGTTCCGTCTGGAGCGTCTCGATCGCCCGGCGCAGCTCAGCGGCCCCCGCCGTCGCACGCGCGGCCGCCGACTTGCGTCCGGGCGCGCCATCAGCGCCGAGCTCGGTCTCCTCGGCCATCGATCCCCCGGGGTGGGTGGCGTGGGTGAGGCCGCGAGCATGCTAACGAGGCGCGCGCGCTGTCCACCGGGCAAGCAAGCGGACGACGGGGGATTTTCTACTCCCAGCCGCAGCTTCTGCTGCTGCCTCGCCCCCCTCACCCTCGTCACCCCTGGGTAGCAAGGGCTGCGAGGCAGGCGTGGGTGGTACGTCATCTGCAGCTCTGTGGCGTATGGCCGACCGGGTTCCAGGACGAAAGAATGGGAAGCAGCTGGGCAGCAAAGAGAGCGACGGCAGACTCCGCTCGGTGGTGCGGAGGCTCGCGGCGCCGCCGAGCGCGACCACACCGGCGCTGAGCCCGCCGCCCGCGGAGGCCTCCACGATCCAGCTGGTCGAGGCAGCGGTGAAAGAGACCCGGGAATTGGTGCGGGTCGAGCTCGAGCTCGCCAAGCTCGAGGCCAAGCAGCAGCTCAAGGCGGTCATGTGGTCGGCGATCGCCTTTGGCCTCGCGGCGCTGCTGGCGGTCGTCACCCTCACCCTGCTGGCCGTGGCGGTGGTGCTCGCGCTGGGC
>JAGSPQ010000974.1 GCA_018262385.1 Myxococcaceae bacterium
ACAAGGAAGTGCCCTACGAGCGCTTCGACGCGGTGCTCGACGCCCTCAAGCAGTCGAAGGTGAAGAACATCTACCTGCTGTCGGACCAGAAGACCGTGGACGGTTAGGGGGGCGCCATGAAGTTCAAGAAGAAGCCGCTCGACTCCGAGATCTTCACCGGCTCGATGGCAGACATCACCTTCCTGCTGATCATCTTCTTCATGGTCACGATGGCCTTCTCGTCCAACCGGGGCATCGACTTCGCGCTGCCCGAGGACACCACGAGCGCGCCCGAGATCTCCCAGGAGGAGTCGGTCGACGTCCTGGTCCTGCCCGGGCCGGTGGACGGCCCGCCGGTGATCCAGGTGGACGGCAGGACGATGCCGATCAACCAGCTGCTCCCGTACGTCGCCGACAAGCTCAAGCAGAACCCGAAGAAGCCGGTCATCCTGCGCACCGATCCGGGGGCGGTCTACGGCAACATGGTGGCGGTCTTCGACGAGCTGCGGCAGGCCGAGACGAAGGTCGGCATGAAGATCGAGACCATCTCGATCCCGACCCAGCGCGAGATCGAGAATATCTGGACGTTGCTCGGCATTGGACCGTAGCGGGAGGTGGCTCATGACTGACGAGCAGAAGCCCTCAGAGACCCCTGCCTCCAGCGTATCGGGGCTGCCGCTGACGGTGATGGAGATGATCGCCCACGAGGAGAAGCAGGACCGGAAGTACGCTCGCATCGCGATCGTGCTCGCGGCGATCTTCCACCTCGTCATCTTTGCCATCACCTTCCCGAGCTTTGCGGCCGCCGTCAAGGAGGTCAAGCAGGTCAAGGCTAAGGTGTACGTGGTCAAGCAGGTCAAGTTCAAGCAGCCGCCGCCGCGCCAGGAGCAGCAGCAGCAGATCTTCAAGGCGAGGGCCAAGCGGGTCCCGATCCCCGACCCGACACCCGACGAGCCGGAGCCGATCCGTGACGAGGCACCCGCCGAGGACATCGACTTCATCGCCGACGACAACCTCATCCTCGGCGTGCCCGACGCGGCCCCGCCGCCGCCGTCCGAGCCCACGGGCCCGATCCGCTTCGTGGTCGGCGGCAAGATCACCGAGCCGATCAAGCTCAGCGGGGCGACCCCGCTGTACCCCGAGGCGGCGCGCCGGGCGCGCATCCAGGGCGTGGTGGTGCTGGAGTGCATCATCGGCAAGAACGGGGCGGTGAAGGACGTCAAGGTGCTGCGCGGCCTGCCGCTCGGGCTCACCGAGTCGGCGGTTGACGCGGTCAAGGGCTGGCAGTTCCAGCCGTCCACGCTCAACGAGAAGCCGGTTGAGGTGCTGTACATCCTGACGGTCCGGTTCAACCTGCAGTGACGCCGGCAGCGAGACGCAACGGGGGAACGGTCGCGTCCGTATACCTCGTGGGAGGCTGTTTATCATGACGCATTCGCACCGCCCCTGGCTGCTGGTCGGCCTCATCGCCCTCCTGCTCGCCGGAGGTCTGGCCCTTCCGGCTCAAGCCGAATGGACCAAGGGGCTCGAGGCCTACAACAAGCGGGACTGGGCGACCGCGGCCAAGGAGTTCGAGGAGGTCACCAAGACCAACCCCGACTATGCCGCCGGCTACTACATGCTGGGCCTGTGCCAGCGCTCGCTGGGCAACATCAGCCCGGCGCTCGCCAGCCTGCAGAAGGCGGTCGAGCTCGACCCGGCCAACGCCTCCTACAAGATCGGGCTCGGCCAGGTGCAGATGCAGGCAAACCGCTTCCAGGACGCCTACAGCACGCTCAAGGGCGTCGACATTGGCTCGGTGGACGCCAAGCTCCGCTCGACCTACGCCGCGACCTTCGCCCAGGCCGCCGCCAGGAGTGACCGGGCCGACGAGGCAATCCTGGTGTTGACCAACCAGCTCAAGGCCGACCCCAGCAACCCACGCCTCCACCAAGCCCTCGGCGTGGCCTACAGCGCCGTGAGCGACGACGCCAAGGCCTTCGCCTCCTTCAAGCGCGCCTACGAGCTCGACCCCAGCGACGAGTCGAGCGCCCGCAACGTCGTCACCAGCGGCATCGCCGCCGCGCGCCGCGCCGGCGGCGCGCAGAAGGACCAGTTCTACACCGAGTCCGGCCGCTTCGCCGAGCAGCTCGCCAACTCGCAGCCGACCTTCGACCACAAGCTGCTAGCCGGGGAGGCGTGGCTTGGCGCCGGCGAGTATCAGAAGGCGCTCGGCTGGTTCGACCAAGCCAAGGCCGCACAGCCGCAGAACGCGCTCGTCCACTTCTACCACGCCCAGTGCAACACCTCCTTGAACCGGCTCGACGCCGCCATCGACGACCTCCAGGCCGCCCTCAACATCGGCGCCACCGGCAAGCTGCGCACCCAGATCTACAACCAGATGGGCTACGTCTACGACAAGAAGACCGACTACGAGAGGGCGGCCACCGCCTACCGCGACGCCGGCGACTCGGGCAAGGTCGCCGAGATGCAGCAGAAGGCCTCGGCCAAGGCCCAGAACGTCCAGGCCGATCAGGACTACCAGCGCCGGCTGGCCGCACTCGAGATGCAGATCAAGGAGCTCGAGGCGATCGGCGAGATCGACGAGGCCAACGAGCTGCGCAAGCAGCTCGAGCAGCTCAGGAGATCGCCCGCTTCCGCTTCCCATGGATCAACGGCTCAGACCTGCGATCGACCAGCCAACCAGGCACGCCGGGAATCAGTCAGCCACAGCGATCACCCGGGCGCGGAAGCAGGCGCGGAAAGGGGGGCTCACGAATCGACAAACCGAGGCAGCCTGATCGCGCTAGTCGTCGTCGACCGCAGCGTGCCGCATCAGGGTGACCGTTGCCGATACCAACGGCAGCACCACGCCCGCCCCGGCTTGCGCCGCCAGCAGCCCGGGCGAGACGGTCAGCGCGGGC
>JAGSPQ010000166.1 GCA_018262385.1 Myxococcaceae bacterium
CCGGCGATGGGGCAGGCCAGCCGCTGCCTGCTCTGGAATGGGAGGCTGATCTGCTCGCGGCCGAACGACGCGCTCAACGGCGTCGACCTCGCCAGCGGGGCCACCCTCTGGAGCTTCAACCTGCGCAGCGCCCGTCCCGAGCTCAAGGTGCGGACCCTCTTCGTCGGGCGCATGGCGGTCCAGAGCAGCGATCGCCTCGCCACGCTCTGGGAGGCGTACCCCGACAACTCCGACTGCCGGATCTATTACCTCGCCATCCTCGACGCCTCGGGAAGGCTGGTCTCGCTGCAGCAGCTCTCCGACCCGGCGTTCAGCCTGTGCAACCACCCCCACGCCTACGGCTTCGCCGCCGACGCCGCCGGCCAGCTGTTCATCGCCTTCGCGCCGACGGTGAAGAACCCGCCGCTGATCTCCGGCAGCCCGACGCTGGTGATGAGCTACTCGCGCGACGGAGTGTTCCGCTGGAAGTTCTCCGACGTCGCGCTCAAGGGAGGCGAGCTCGCCGTCGGCCGCGGGCTGCTCTACCTGGAGAACAGCGCCACCGCGGTGCTCACCTCCACCGGGCAGCCCGCCTTCACCCTCGCCCAGACCTTCGGCCGCGCCACCGCCACCCGCGATCGGCTGATCCCCGCCCCCCGCATCGGCGCCACCCGCCTCGAGGGCTACGAGGCGGGCTCGAGCCTGCTGCGCTGGACCCACACCCTCGGCGCCGGGCAGACCTTCGCCAGCGATCAGCTGAGGCTGGCCGCGTGGAGCACCCACCGCGGGGTGCAGACCGTCGCGCTCACCTTCACCGCCCACAACGGCAAGACCTGGCTGCGCGCGATCTCCGCCCGCGACGGCAGCGAGGCGTTCAGCTGCGAGGTCGCCAGCGGCGGCCGCACCGCGCCCCAGCAGCTCGAGGTCGCCGACGGCACGCTCGCGGTGATGGACGGAGCCGGCGGCTGCGCCACCTGCGAGCCGGCCCACGCCGACAAGAGCGGCGCCTTTCACAGCTTCGTCGTCCCGTTCCTCGCCCCGGCGAGCGGCGAGCCCTGGGTCGGCACCTGGGGCGGCCC
Organism: Myxococcaceae bacterium; assembly: GCA_018262385.1. Classification (GTDB taxonomy): domain Bacteria; phylum Myxococcota; class Myxococcia; order Myxococcales; family Myxococcaceae; genus JAGSPQ01. The sequence continues at coordinate 1,059 of JAGSPQ010000166.1, forward strand.
CGGCCACGGACACCAGGAGCAACCCTGACCTTCGGCCCGGCCGACGGGCCCGTCAGTACTTCGCGGCGAGCACCCCGCGCAACCGCCCGGGATCGCTTTCGCGCCGCGCTGGCACAGCCCGTGCTCCGTGCCCTGCGCCTTCATGTTCGCGCTCGAGATTGGACAGCCGCTGCACCACCTGCTCGCCGCGGCTGTCGCGGTGCCGGGCGTCAGCTGCGAGTCGCTCCCCGCCGAGGCGCTGCTGGCGTTGTTGGCGCTGCTGTTCGCGCTGCGCCCGCTGAGCAGCAAACGCTGACCGCGGCTGCGGGGCCGGATTTTCGGCCGTCTGCATGTCAGCCCCGCCTGCTATAGCCCCCGATTGCAGCAACCCAACGCAACCGCCCCGTGGTGGGGCGGTTTTACCGAAAGAGAAAAGGTGAGCCTATGGCTGGTGGTCTGAACAAGGTCCTGTTGATGGGCAATCTGGGTCGTGATCCCGAGGTCCGCTTCACGGCAGGAGGAACCGCGGTCGCGAATTTTTCGATCGCGACCAACGAGAGCTGGAAAGACAAGAACGGTCAGCAGCAGGAGAAGACCGAGTGGCACCGCATCGTCGTCTGGGGAAAGCTGGCGGAGCTCTGCGGTGAGTACCTGAAGAAAGGCCGCCAGGCGTTCATCGAGGGCCGGCTGCAGACCCGCGAGTGGACGGACAAAGAAGGGAAGAAGAACTACTCCACCGAGATCGTCGCCAACAACGTGCAGTTCATCGGCGGCCGGCCCGAAGGCGCGGGCGCTCCGGCGGCGAGCAACCTCGGCCACAGCGCGCAGCCTGGCCACGACGGGCCGCCTCCCGGTGATGATCAGGCCCCGCCTCCCGGCGGTGGGCCAGATGACATTCCGTTCTGATCCAACCTAAGTTGCGGTTCGTGACGAGGCCGGTCGTCCAAGCTCGGAAAAAACGAGCGGGATGGCCGGCCTCGTTCCTTGTCGTCTTGACACACACACGCTGATCGAAGAGTGTCCGCCGCCGCAGAGGGGCAGTCGGGCATCCATCACTTTCGTCACCGCCCGGGGTGACGTCTTCCTAGAGAAAATACATGAGTCAACACACCTTCAAGGCGCTTGCGCTTGGCGCGGTTCTCGGTTTCCTGGTCTCGGTCGTTCCGTCCTGCGGTACTCCGGCGACCACATGTGGCCCGTCGAACTGCCTGACTGGCTGTTGTAACGCCAACAAGTGCGTCACTGGCACCAACAGCAACAACACCACCTGCGGAACCGCGGGCCTGGCGTGTGTCGATTGCACCAAGACCACTGGCAGCTCCTGCACCTCGGCGTTCAAGTGCAGCGGCACCGGCACTGGCGGCGGCACGGGCACCGGCGGCGGCACCGGCACTGGCGGCGGCACCGGCACCGGCGGCGGCACCACCCTCACCTGCGCGCAGAGCTGCGCGGGATGCTGTGACGCCAGCGGCGTCTGCCAGGGCGGCACCGCCGGCACCGCGTGCGGCACCGGCGGCGCGCTCTGCGCCACCTGCGCGTCCCCCGCGACCTGCCAGGGCAACGTCTGCAAGGACACCAGCTGCGCCAACTGCACCAAGAACGGCGTTTGCCAGACCACGCTGACCGACACCGCCTGCGGCAAGGGCGGCATCACCTGCCTCGACTGCGCGGCCTCGGGCGGCGCGACCTGCACCACCGCCACCGGCGTCTGCGCCGGCGGAGCCTGCCCCTCGGGCTGCCGCAACGCGGCGGGCGCGTGCGTGGCCGGCAACACCAACGGCGCGTGCGGCACCAGCGGCACCTGCTCCGCCTGCACCAGCAGCCAGGTCTGCACCAACGGCGCTTGCGTCGCGGCCGGCACCGGCGGCGGCGCGGGTGGCGGCAGCGGCGGAAGCTGCGGCCCCAATCCCTGCCCCAGCGGCTGCTGCTCCGGCACGACCTGCATTGCGCCCTCCTTCCAGAGCGCGACCAACTGCGGCCTCAACGCGGCCGCTTGTAGCCCCTGCCCGTCGGGTCAGCTGTGCAACTCGGGCGTCTGCGGCGGCGGCACCGGCGGTGGCGCGGGTGGCGGTGGCGGCAGCGGCGGCGCGACCGGGAACATCGGCGCTCCCTGCACCGCGGCCAGCCAGTGCAACGCGCTCGAAGGCACTCCGACCACTGGCGTTCCGACCGGCCAGACCGGCGCGATCTGCAAGACCGTTCAGGTCCCCGGTGGCGCGGTCTACCCGGGCGGTCTGTGCACCAAGCGCTGCAAGGCGGACTCGGAGTGCGGCACCACCGCCTCCTGCCAGTACGGCCTGGGCTTCACCGGCGAGATCGAGAACCTCTGCATGCCCCGGTGCAGCGCGACTGTTCCGTGCCGCGCCGGCTACAACTGCATCGACTTCGGCACCGCCACCGTGCCGGACACGATCTGCCTGCTGGCCTCGGCCGATGGCGGCGTGTTCGACCGCTATGATGCCGGCCCCGGCGCAGGGCCGGGCGTCTCGGGCGGCGCCTGCGCGACCGACCTCGAGTGCCGTCCGCCCGACCAGGGCTACTGCGATCCGGCCGCCCTTCCGGACGGCGGCCCCAGTGGCTTCCCCGGCGGTCAGTGCGGCTCCGATTGCTCGGCGGGCGGCGCCGGCTTCTGCGGCGACGGCGGCACCTGCGTGCTGTTCCTCTTCAACACCACCGACAACCTCGGCCAGTTCATCGGCGGTCTGTGCAACATGAAGTGCACCGCCAACGCGGACGGCGGCCAGGACGGCTGCCGCACCGGCTACGGCTGCGAGCCGCTCGGCTCGGGCGCCACTGGGCCCGGCTTCTGCACCTCGCGCTGCGACAACCTCGGCAACGGCTGCGGCTCCGGTACCTGCAACACCACCACCGGCCTCTGCCAGTAAAGGCCGCAGTCAAGCGGTGAAGTAGGAATGGGCAGCTCTCTCGATTCGAGGGCTGCCCATTTCGCTTTCTTGTGCTCAGAGGGCCCCCCGCACCCGATTTCGGGAGGGTGTGCCACACTGGCCGCGGTCGGCCGGTTCGAGTTGTCGGTGCCATGAATTCTCGCCCATTTGTCGGCTTCCTCCTTCTCGGCCTCGCCGTCGGCTCGATGCTCGGCTCGGCCTCGGCCTGCGGAGTCGGCCCCAGCACCGTCACCTGCGGCCGCACCAGCTGCGACGGCTGCTGCACCGGCAACAAGTGCGTTGCCTCTCCCCACAACGCGCGGATCACCAGCTGCGGCCAGAACGGGGCGGCCTGCGCGGACTGCGGCAGCCGCCCGTGCGTCGACTTCAAGTGCGCCGGCGCAGGCGGCGGCGGCGGCTCGAGCGGCGTCTGCGGCCCGGGAAACTGCAGCGGCTGCTGCAGCGGCACCAGCACGTCTTCGGTGTGCATCACCAGCCCCTCGGCCACCAACTGCGGTGCCAACGGAGGGCTGTGCGCCACCTGCGGCGCCGGCCGGACCTGCCTCGCCGGCGCCTGTCAGACCTTCGACGGAGGCGCTGGTCAGGTCGGACTCGCCTGCCTCAACGACGGCGACTGTGCACCCCTCGGCCCCAACCACCTCTGTAAGCAGAAGACCACCAGCGGCGCCAACACCTACCAGGGTGGCTACTGCACCCGCACCTGCGTGAACGACCTCGACTGCCCCACCAGCGCGCTGTGCCTCGGCCCCCAGCCGGGCTACGGCGAGAACGACTCGGTCTGCTGGGCCCGCTGCGCCAGCGCCCAGGAGTGCCGCGCCGGCTACGACTGCTACGCGGTGGGCGGCGGCGACTCGGCCTGCTGGATCGCTCCGCTGCCTCCCTTCGATGCCGGGCCTCCCGCCGACAAGATCGGCCAGCCGTGCGGCACCGACGGCACCTGCCAGAACCCGCCCGACGACGGGGTCTGCCTGGCCGACACCTTCCCCGACGGCGGCCCGTCGGCCTTCACCGGCGGCTACTGCACCGCGCCCTGCGACGACACCAGCCACTGCAGCACCGACGGCGGAGCGCTGTGCATCTCGCTGGTCACCTTCGGCGCCTGCGCGCAGAGCTGCTCGACCCCGCTGCAGGGGCAGGGCGCCTGTCGCACCGGCTACGTCTGCCGGTCGATCCGCGCCAGCCCCGACGGGGGGATCCTCCCCCAGGGGTTCTGCTGGCCCAGCTGCCAGACCGCCGGCTGCGCGGTCGGCGTCTGCCAGCCCAACGGATACTGCGCGTGACCGACCGGCTGGTGCGGGCGCTCTGGGCCGAGAAGGGGCTGAGCGCGTCGATCGCGGTGGTGACCCAGGCGGCGCGCGAAGGGCAGAAGCTGCACGGGCTGCACGACGTGTCGGCGATGCTGCTCGGCCAGCTGCTGACCGCCGGAGCGCTGCTGGTGTCGCTGCAGAAAGATCAGACCCGGGTGAACGTGCAGCTGGAGTGCGACGGCCCGCTGCGGGGGATGTTCGTCGACGCCGGCGCCGACGGCTACCTGCGCGGCTACGTGAAGAACCCCTCCCTCGCCGTCGAGGGCCATCACGGCCCGATGCGCTGGCGCCCCGCGCTGGGCAACTCGGGCTTCCTCTCGGTGCTGAAGGATGTCGGCGAGGCCGACTACTACCGCTCGTCGGTCGAGCTGAAGGCGATGGATCCGGCCGTCGATCTCGAGCACTACTTCGCCGCGTCGGAGCAGGTGGCGACCCGGATCGCGCTGGCGGTCGAGCGCGGCCCGGATCAACCGCTGGGCGCGGTGGCGGGGGTGCTGGTGCAGGCGCTGCCCAACGGCGATCGGGGCGCGCTCGAGCAGCTGGGGCAGGGCCTGTCCGCCCGGCTGGAGCAGCTCGCCGCCGGTGGCGCCAGCCTCGAGGGCGACGCGCTGCTGGCCAACCTGCTGCCGGGGTTCACCCCGATGTCGACCCTCGCGCTCGGCTGGCGCTGCAACTGCTCGAAAGAGCGGGTGCTCAACGCGCTGTCGGCGATGGGGAAGGCCGAGCTCGAGCAGCTGCTGGCGGAAAAGGGTGGCGCGGCGGCGAGCTGTCAGTTCTGCGGCAAGCGCCACGAGGCGACCGCCGAGGACGTGAAGGCCCTGATCGCCGGGCTGTGAAGCGCTTCAGCCCGCCTTCTCGGCCTTCTGCAGCTCGTCGAAGCCGGGCAGGCCCGACAGGTCCGGCACGATGATGATCTCGATCCGCCGGTTCTGCGCCTTGCCTTCCGGCGAGTCGTTGCCCCCCGAGGGCCGCGAGTCGCCGAACGAAGCGGCCGAGACCCGCCCGCTCGGCAGCCCCGAGTCGACCATCGCCTTGAGCACGTTGACCGCGCGCGCCGAGGCGAGCTCCCAGTTGCTCGGGTACTGGGCGGTGGCGATCGGCACGTTGTCGGTGTGACCTTCGACCTGGAAGCTGCGCTTCTCGATCGACGCCAGCACCTGGGCCACCTCGGCCAGCGCGGTCTTCCCGTCCTTCGAGAGGTTGGCGCTGCCCGAGGCGAAGAGGATGTCGGTGGCCAGCACCACCACCATCCGGCCGTCGACGATCCGGACCTTCAGCTTGCCGGCGTCGATCAGCGACTTGAACTTGGCCAGCAGCGACTTGAACTCGGCCACCCGCGCCTCGGCCGCCGCCCGCCGCTTCTCCAGATCGCTGATCGCCACCGTCATCTCTTCGATCGACGCCTGGAGCTTGTTCTTGTCTTTGCTCGCCGACGCCATCTCGGCCATCAGGCGGGCGATCCGCAGGTTCGCGTCGGAGACCTTCTCTTTCTCGTCGGCCAGCGCCGCCTCGAGGCTCTTCCCCGAAGCGGTCAGGGTGGTGATCTTCGACTCGGCGTCGCGCAGTTGCTGGTTGCGCTGGGTCAGCTGCTCGGCCGTCTCGTCGTGCTCCGCGCGCAAGGCGTCGAAGGTGGATTGGGTGACGCAGCCGCCGGCCAGCAGGACGAGCAGAACGGGAATCGAACGCATGGGCGGGTTTGTAGCAGTGCAAAACCCAGCGGCGATCGTTGATCGACCGCGGGGCGGTAGCTAGAGGAGGGACATGGACCCACTCAAGCGCATTGCCGAGCTGCTCGAGAACGACTCCCCGCGAAAGCGCATCGCCGCCGCGGTGGTGCTGGGCGAGCTCGAGGTCAAGGACCCGGCGGTGGTGGCCCACCTGGTCGCGATGGCGAAGGACCCGGTCGACGCGTTCGCCGAGGCCGCGATCGAGGCGCTGGGAA
>JAGSPQ010000167.1 GCA_018262385.1 Myxococcaceae bacterium
AGTCAGAGGAGGTGCATCTTCGTCGTCCACTGTGGACGGCTGAGTTGATATAGCGCGGCCGCTTCAAACGGCGCTCTGTCGAAACTGGTAGACGAGGCGGACTCAAAATCCGCTGCGGCTGACCCCGCGTCCCGGTTCGAGTCCGGGGAGCGCCACTGCAAGAAAGGTTGAGTTTCTCCTCTCAAAACTCCCGGTGGCCGACGAGCTCACCGTTCCGAACCGAGCCTACCCCCGTCGGGCGCCTTCGAGACCACTTCGCCCGCGAGCGGTCCTTCCACCGAGCAGGGGAGCCAACCACCGATCCCGCCGATTGGCGGCGCGTTCGCTGTTCCATCGCCTGGGCGCTTCGCGATCGAGACCAGCCTCAACGCGCCGCGAACCGGCGGTAGAGCACCGGCAGCACCAGCATGTTGAGCAGCGTGGCGCTCAACAGCCCGCCGAGGATGACCACCGCCATCGGCGCCTGAATCTCGTTGCCGGGCTCTCCACCGGCGAGCACCAACGGGACCAGCGCGAGCCCGGCCGAAAGCGCGGTCATCAGAATGGGTGCCAGCCGCTCGATCGAGCCCTGGATCACCGTCTGCTCCAGCGGCATCCCCTGCGCCCGCAGGCAACAGGAAGATGCCCACCAGCACCCCAATCGACAGCAGCCCGATGTTGCGGGTGGCCTCCTCGGCGCTCTCGAATTGTCCCCCGAAGACCACGTAGTACCCCTGGGGGAAGGCGACCTGCCGCTCGACGCGGGACCTCATCTCGGTCACCACCGAGCCCAGGTCTCTTCCGGCGACGTTCGCCTGCACCACCATCTTCCGCTGAACGCCCTCGCGGCTGATGGTGTTGGGTCCCCGCTCGCGCTCGAGGCGGGCGAGCGCCTGCAGCGGCAGCCGGGCGCCCGAGGGCGTGCTGATCGGCGTCGCGCCCTTGCTGTCCAGGCTCGCCCGCGCTTCATCGTCCAGGCGCACCACCAGATCCACCGAGCGCTGACCTTCCAGCATCGTCCCCACCGTCTGGCCCGCGAACGCGCTCTCGACGGCCTCGGCCAGCTCTCCGGTGGTCATCCGGTAGCGGGCGAGCGCTTCCCGATCGGCGCGGATCTCGACCTGCGGAATGTCGATCTGCTGCTCGATCGCGACGTCCACCGCACCGGGGGTCTGCTCGGCCACCCGCTTCACCTGCTCGGCGAGCGCCCGGAGCTGCGCGAGGTCATCGCCGTAGATCTTCAGCGCGATGTTCGCCCGGGTGCCCGACAGCATGTGATCGATCCGGTGCGACAGCGGCTGCCCGACGGTGATCGCCGCGCCGGGAACCTGGGCCAGCGTCTTGCGCAGCGCGGTCAGCAGGTCCTCCTTGCTGCGCTTTCCCTTCGTCAGGTCCAGGGTCACGTCGAGCTCGGCGGCGTTGACGTCCTGGGCGTGCTCGTCGAGCTCGGCGCGGCCGGTGCGGCGCGAGGTGGAGACGACCTCGGGAAACTCGAGCAGCGCCTTCTCGATTCGGCGGCCGAGCCGATCGGACTCCTCGAGCGAGGTGCCGGGCAGGGTGATCACGGTGAGCGTCAGCGTGCCTTCGTTGAACTCGGGGAGGAACGCGCCGCCGAGGAAGGGCAGCACCGCCAGGGTCGCGAGCACTCCGAGCAGGCAGGCGAGGATCACCGCCCTGGGCCGGCCCAGCGCCAGCGTGAGCAGCGGGCGATAGCGGGCCTTGAGCCACCGCAGCACCACGCTCTCCTCGGCGCCCAGCGACCTGGTCTTCGGCAGCAGGTACGCGCACAGGGCGGGGGTGACGGTGACCGCGACCACCAGCGAGGCGGCGATCGCGACGATGTACGCCAGGCCCAGGGGCGCGAGCATCCGGCCCTCGAGCCCGGAGAGGAAGAACAGCGGCAGGAAGACGAGGATGATGATCAGCGTCGCGAAGACGATCGAGGTGCGAATCTCCATCGACGCCTGGAAGATGACCTCGGTCGCCGGCTGCCGTCGCCCGATCGGCAGGTGCTGGTTCTCGCGCAGCCGCCGAAACACGTTCTCGACGTCGATCACCGCGTCGTCGACCAGCGCGCCGATCGCGATCGTCAGGCCCCCGATGGTCATCGTGTTGAGGGTCACCCCGAAGGCCTTGAGCACCAGCACCGCGACCACCAGCGAGAGGGGAATCGCCGCCAGCGAGATGGCGGTCGCGCGCAGGTTGAGCAGGAAGATGAGGAGGATGAGCGAGACGAAGATCGCTCCGTCGCGCAGCGCCACCGAGACGTTGTGCACCGCCACCGAGATGAAGTCCGACTGGCGGAAGATGTGCCGGTTGATCGCCAGTCCCGTCGGCAGGGTGGGGCCGATCTGGTCCAGCACCGCGTCGAGCCGCGCGGTCAGTTCGAGGGTGTTGGCGTCGGGCTGCTTGAGCACCGCGAGGATCACCGCGCTCTTCGCGTTCGCGCTGCCTTCTCCGCGCTTCAGCTTCGGGCCGATGCGCACCTCGGCGACCTGGCCGACGGTGATCGGCTGCCCCTGACGGGTGGTGATCACCGTGCCTTCGAGATCCTCGACGCTCTGCGCGCGCCCGACGGCGCGAATCAGCGACTCCTGGCCCCCCTCGACGAGGAACCCGCCGGCCGCGTTCTGGTTGGTCGTCTTCAGCGCCTGGGCGACCTGCTCGAGCGAGACGTCGAAGGCCGCGAGCGACTCGGGCCGGGCGAGCACCTGGTACTGCTTCACCGCGCCGCCCATCGGGATCACCTGCGACACGCCCGCCACCGACAGCAGCCGCTTGCGGATGACCCAGTCGGCCTGGGTGCGCGCCTCCAGTTGCTGTTCGAGGAGCCCCTGCGGAGTCCTCGCCATCGATCCCTCTTCGTAGCCAACCGAGAGGAAGAGGATCTCTCCCATCACCGAGGAGATCGGCGCCATCGTGGGTGACGGGACGTCCCTCGGCAGCTGGGCCGCCACCAACTGCAGCTTCTCGTTCACGATCTGCCGGGCGACGTAGATGTCGGTGCCCCAGTCGAACTCGACCCAGACGATCGAGATCCCGACCCCCGAGGCCGAGCGCACCCGCCGCACCCCCGAGGCGCCGTTGACCGCGGTCTCGATCGGAAACGTGATCAGCGACTCGACTTCCTCGGGGGCCAGGCCGTGGGCCTCGGTGATCACCGTCACGGTCGGAGCGGTGAGATCCGGAAACACGTCCACCGGCATCCGGCGCGCGGTGACCGCGCCGGCAATCAGCAGCATCAGCGCGCCGGCGACCACCAGCAGCCGGTGATCGATCGACCATCGAATCAGTCGTTGCATCGAATGGGTCCCGGGGTCAGTGCTGGTGGCCGTGCTCGGGAATGCCGCCACTCGCCGCTGCCAGCTTGAGCTCGTAGGCGCCGCGCGAGACGACCCGCTCGCCTTCCTTCAGCCCCTCGAGCACCTGCACGTAGCCGCCCGAGCGGACCCCCAGCCTCACCGCGCGCTTGAAGAACGACTCCCCGCCGTCGAGGACGAAGACGGTCGGCTTCCCGCCCTCTTCGACCACCGCCGACTCAGGGATCGCCACCGCGCGCACCGTCTGGCCGGTGAAGAGCGTCGCCTTGGCGAACATCCCCGGCTTCAGCGCCCCGTCGGGGTTGGCGAGCTCGAACAGCACCGGGAGCGTGCGGCTGTTGCGATCCACCACCGCTCCGACCGCGATCCGCTTGCCGTTGCTCGCGTCGATCGAGAACTCGCGGTCCACCCCGGTGACGGTGAAGCTCGCCCCCACCGCCTCCTGCACTTTGCCGACGTCGGCCTCGTAGACCCGGGCCTCGAGCCACAGCCGCTCGGTGTTGACCACCGACACCAGCCGGGTGCCCGCCTGTACCACCGCGCCCGGCATCACCTCGGCGAAGGACACCACTCCATCCAGCGGAGAGCGCAGCTCGAAGGCCGAGCCTCCCGCGCTGCCCGAGCCCGCCTGGGCGCTCTTGAAGACGGCCTGTTGGCGGTCCATCGCCAGGACCTTCGCCGCCGCGACGTCCTTGGCCACCCGCGCCGCGTCGAGCTGCTTTTCGGGAATTGCCTGCGCGGCGAAGAGCTCCTGCGCGCGGGCGAGGTCGCGCTCGGCCAGCCCCAGCTCGGAGCGCGCGCGGGTGGCTTCCAGCTCGACGGTGGCGAGATCGGTGCCGCTGACCGAAGCGGACGGCGCGATGCGCACCAGCAGCTGCCCCTTCTTCACCTTCTGCCCCAGGTGCGGCACCGCGTCGCCCACCGGAATTCTTCCCTCGACCGGGGCCGACAGCTCGGCCGCCTGCCCGCCGACCGGCTTGAGCTCGGCGGTGGCCCGGATCCCGCCCTGCAGCACCCGGACCCTTGCCTCGGTCGTCGCGTACTCCGTCTTCCATTGCTGTTCCTTGAGGAACCCCACGGTCGGCTCGGCGGAGCCCGGGTCTTCGACGGCGGCGATCGCTGCCTCGATCGTCGGGTGCACCACGACCGATCCCGCTTCGACGGTGCCATGGGCCTGCGGGCCTTCGAGGATCAACGTCAACGTCGCGGCGCCGGCGCGTTGGGGGGTGACGATCGGCTTGAAGATCCCGTCGCGCAGCGGCTTGTCGGTAACGAAGCGCTCTTCCTGATCGCCCAGCTTCAACACCGCCGTCACCTGGCCCTGGGTCACCGGATGAAACGCGTTCGGGTCGCGGGTGTCGGTGAAGTGGGCGACCAGGGGCGAGGTTTGGCCCACCACCAGCGCGGGGTACTCCATGAAGAGCTCGAGGCCCGATTGGTAGACGGTGACCGACAGGCCCGGCCGCTCGGGTGCCGCCGCTTTCTTCGGATCCGTCGACGCCGGCTCCTTGCAGCCTGCGAGCGCGATCAGCGCCATCCACCCCGCAACGCAAGCTCTCATCGGGCACGTCCTTCGGCCGGGGCGGCATCGAAGCTCCCCGCGAGCAGGTGCAGCGTGGTGTGCGCCAGAGCCAGCTGCAGCTGCAGCTCGACGGTGGTGAGGCGCGCTTCGCGAGAGGTCTTCTCGGCATCGACCAGCACCAGCAGCTCGGCGGCGCCCCCGCGGTAGGCGGTGGTCGCCAGCTGCCTCAGCTGCTCGGCGCGTGGGAGAACCTGCGTCTGGTGGTGCTTCAGCTGCTCGGCGCGCGCGCTGACTTCGCTGGTGGTGAGGTCGAGCTGACTCTGGGCGTCGAGCAGCAGCCGCGCGCGGCGGGCCTGCGCCAGCTGCTTCCTCGCGCCCGCCTGCGCGCGCTCACCGCTTCGATGCTCGAAGATCGGCAGCGGCAGCGAGACGCCGACCACGTAGCCCACGGCGGCTCCGGGCTGGCCGAGGGCGAACGTCTGTGCGCCTCCCGAGACCACCAGCTCGGGGATCCACCCGCGGGCGGCGGCGCGCCGATCCTGCTCGGCCGCCTCGGCCTCGACCGCCAGCGCCTTCAGATCCGCGCGCCTGCCCTCGAGCTCCTCAGGTGCCACGCCGCTCGCCGCGCTGGGCAGCTGGCCTGCGAAGGACACGGCCCCCGCGGTCGGCAGCAGCGCGAGCGCTTCGCGGGTGGCTCGGTTCTGGGCAAGGATCGCACCCGCGAGCGACGTCTCGACGGCAGAGCGTTCGAGGCTGATCCGCAGCAGGTCGTACCCGGAGGCTTCCCCGGCCTTCTGCCGCGCGGTGATCACCTCGAGCAGTCGATCGATCACCTTCAGCGAGTCCTCGAGGATCGCCCTCCGCTGGTTGGCGGCGAGCACCTGCAGGAATCGCTCGAGGGCCTCGCGGTGCAGCAGGGCGCGCGCGCGGGTCAGCCGCAGCTCGCCGGCTTCGGCGCGCAGCAAGGCCGCGTCAGCCTCGAGCCCGAGCCGCCCCGAGAGCACCAGCGGAATGGACGCGAGGAACAGATCCTGCGCTCCGTTACTCGGGCCTCCGCCCATGCTCTGGCGCTGCCATTCGAGCGAAGGGTTGGGCCAGCGGCCGACGCCGACGGCTTCGGCGCGGGTCAGCGCGGCTTCGGCCTCGGCCACCCTCGAGCCCAGGCCCTCGGCGAGGACGCGGGCGACGTACTGCGAGGCGTCGAGGGGCTGCGCGAGCGCGCCTGTACTACCTGCGATAGTAGCGAGGAGCGCGAGCATTCGGAGGTGCGGGCGGGCCATCCAGTCTCCTTACAAGAGCCCGTGGAGCAGCGTTTCGACCGCGTGGTGCACCGCCGCCGATTGGCTCACGACCAGCAGCAGGGTCGTGGCGAGGCCGGCCGCGGCGACGATCAGCAGCGGCAGGCGCAGCGGAATCTGCTGGGCCAGCGACAGGCGCAGCAGCGCACGCACCCGCGACTCGAGCACGCCCCGGCCAAACGCCAGCGCAGGCCCACTCGGGCTGGCGAGCGCAGCCACCTTCACCAGCGCCTCGGCGACCAGCGCGGGCTCGCCGACTTGATGGGCCGCGTCCTGGTCGCAGGCCTCTTCGGTCAGCGCGGCGTGCTCGCCGGCGAGGAACCGGGCGACGAACGGGAGCAGCCCCAGCGCGCCCAGCTGAATCAGGATCGAGACGAGCGGGTCCCGGCGCTGCAGGTGGGCGCGCTCATGGGCCAGCGCCGCTTCGAGCTGCGCAGGCTCGAGCTGCTCGGCCAGGCTGACTGAGACCAGGATCCGGCGGCGCAGCACGCCGGCCGCCAGACACAGGCGCGGGCCGCCAGGGAGCCAGACGATCGGAAAGCGCGACTGCTGCACCTGGCCCAACGCTTCGAGCTGCGCGAGGTCGGACGAAGCCCGAAGCAGCTTGCCCACCAGCAGCAGCGCTCGAAAGACGAACAGCGCCAGGGCGGCAGCGCCCAGCACCGCCAGGGCCGGGCGCGGAGCCCCGAGATGAACCAGGCACAGGTGGCCGTGATGGTCGTGAGAGAAGCAGTCATCGGCCGGCCCAAGGCCGAGCGCGCTCAACACCGGGGGCAGGGCAGTGGCAGTGAGGACCGCCAGGGTCGCGACAGCAGGCGCCAGGCTCAAGAGCAACGCCAGGTCGGCCCGCCGGTTGGGGGAGAGCACCGGCCGGGTGGCGCGAAGCCCCCACGACAGCGCGAACGCCACCAGCGAGCAGGCGCCAGCGACGAGCGCGGCCACCGCGGCGCACTCCAGGATGAAGGTGAGCGCGATCATCGCCCGCCACTTTTGCGGTGCCGGCGAATCAGCGTCGCCAGTCGCTCGAGCATCGAGGCGTCGGTGGCGGCCTCGACGAACGCCACCAGGCCCGCGTCTCCGTGGGAGGCCAGGATCCGGGTCGCCAGCCGATCCGCCAGCGCCTTCTCGTGCGCCTTCCGGTCGAGCGTCGGGGTGTAGGACCACGCCAGGCCCGTCTTCTCCCGGGCGAGCAGCCCTTTCCGGTGGAGGCGATCGAGGGTGGTCATGATCGTGGTGTAGGCGCGCTCTCTGGATCCGGTGAGGCGGTCGCAGACCTCGCGCGCGGTGATCGGCGCCTTGCCCCAGACCACCTTCATCACCGAGGACTCCAGCTCTCCCAGCGATTCGATGGGTGCGCGCTTGATCACGCGTGAACGTCTATCGGTGAGTCTTACTATCGTCAATAGTAGACGCGATGGGTGTGTCGCCGTCGAGCCACAGCAGGGACGGGGAGCGCCTTGCGCAACAGGTTCGCCGCCACCCGCCCACCCA
>JAGSPQ010000168.1 GCA_018262385.1 Myxococcaceae bacterium
GAGATCGCCTCAGGGGAGAAATTGGTCGCGCACAGGATGGACATGCCGCCCGTCCCGAGCAAACCCCGGGCCGACTGCGTGGCCCTGAACCGGGACGGCCCGACGCAGAAGCTGCGCGCGGTCGCGGCGAATGCAGCCGGTGCGCCACCCGGAAAACTCCGCACCCTGCCGGACCGCTGGGCATGTTGCTTGCGCTTCCGAATGCTCGAGGTCAGGAGGTTTTATGAAAGACGCAAAGCAACGATGGTCAGACGAGATGAAGGAGAGCACGGACGCGCTGAAGACGATTCGCGACGAGCTGAAGGTGCAGATGCACCTGGCGAGCATGGACGCCAGGACCCGCTTCGCCGCGATGGAGCGGCGGCTCGACAATGAGCAGCTCAACATCCACAAGACCTTGAGCGAGCTGCTCGCCGGCTTCCGCGCCCTCAAGGACGAGCTGGCGAAGGCCGCCAGGGGCGGCAGGCCGAGCAAGCACGCCTGATGCGCCTGCCCATCGCCGGACAGGTGGATGCGCCTGCGGTCGGGGCGCTGCGCAAGGATCCCTACCGGCTGTTCTTCCCGCTCGGAGTGTTGCTCGGCTGGGCGGGGGTCGGGCAGTGGCTTTGGTTCTCGCTGGTCGGAGGGCAGTTCCGGGTCGTCTTCCACGCGATGGTGCAGGTGGAGGGCTTCCTCGGCTGCTTCATCGCCGGCTTTCTCTTCACCTTCATTCCGCGGCGCACCGCCACCGATCCGCCCGCGACCTGGCAGCTGGCCATCGCCGCGCTCTGCCCGGTGCTGCTGGCGGTCTTCGCCTGACAAGAGCGCTGGGCCGTTTCCCAATCCTTCTGGCTGATCGAGTTGATGGTGCTGCTGCACTTCGTCGTCTCCCGAACGGCGAGCGCTGGAAAAAACCTGACCGCGCCGCCCTCGCTGATCTGGATCCCGCTCGCGCTCGCGATCGGAGTCGTCGGCGCAGCGGTGACCGCCCTGCCTGGCTGGCACGGGCTGGGAAAGGTGCTGGTGCTCGAGGGCGTGGTGGCCGCGCTGGTGATGGGACTGGGCGCGGTGATGGTGCCGCTGATCACCCGCGCCGAGCCGACCACCGCGGCGAACACCCGCGCGCCGCTGTGGGCCCACCTGGTCGGGGTCGCACTGTTCGTGATCAGCTTCGCGCTCCAGAGCCAGACCTGGCTGCCGCCGCGCCTGGGCTACGCAATCCGGCTGGGGCTCGCGCTGCTGGTGCTGGTCGGCGGCGCCCAGCTGTGGAAGTGGCCGACCCTGCCGGGGCTCAACCGGCGGCTGGTGCTGATCGCCGCCTGGGGCCTGCCGCTGGGCTACGGGCTGCTGACGCTCTGGCCCGAGCAGCGCTCACTCGGACTCCACGTGGTGTTCCTCGGCGGCTTCGGGCTGCTCGCCCTCACCGTCGGCCAGCACGTGGTGGTCTCGCACAGCGGCCGGGCCGACTGGCTGGCCGCCTGGCCGGCGACGACCTGGGCGATGGCGTTGCTGACCGCGGCCGCGATCTTCGCGCGCGCGGCGATGCAGCTCGATCCGACCCGGTACCTGAATTGGATGACGGTCGCCGCGGTCGCCTTCATCGGCGCCGGGGCGTGCTGGCTGTGGGGAATGGCGCCGGTGCTGCTGGGGCGCACCGGCTCTATTGAATGAAGAGCTCGAACTTCGTCGAGAACGCCCCCTGCTTCACCGGGCCCAGCCCGAGCAGCGCGACCAGCATCAGGCACCGCTCGCGCTCGGCGGCCGGATCGCACTTGCCCAGCTCGGCCTGAAGCTCGGTGAGCGGGACCAGGTTTCCCGGATCGGGGCGGAAGCCCGCCGAGACGAAGCCCCCATCGATCGACGGGTGCGGCGACTCGGCCCGATGGCACAGCGCGCAGTTGGTCTGGCTCTGGCCCATCAGCACGTGGGTGAACGGCGCCTCCAGCGGCAGCGCGGCGGTGACCGGAAAGGGCAGCTCGCCCTTGAGCGTGCGGCTGGGAGCGGTGATCAGCTCGCTGAACTCGAGCAGCTTCGCGCCGGCCCCCGCGGGCACCACCGAGAGGATCAGCTGGTCGATCATCAGGAACACCCGCGGGCTCCTTCGCCCGTCGGCGGGCTGCGCGCTGAAGACGCTGGTCGTCGCCACCAGGGTCAGCGGGCGCGGCAGGCTCGCCACCACGCACGCCACGCTCACCGGGTGGGGCAGCGCGTTGATCCGCTCCACCACCTGGAAGATCGTCCTCGGGGTGGCGCCCTGCGGCAGGCACCCGCGCAGGTCCGCGTCCCACCACGCGCCCGCATCCGGGATCTCGACGGGGGGCACAGGCGGAGGCGAGCCGCAGCCCGCGAGGATCCACACCAGCCATCCCAACCTTCCGATCTTCATCCCGTCGCGCCTGGGGAGCATCTTCATCCGAGCGGCCGGGCGACCACCACCACGTTGCCGTCCGGGTCGGCGAAATACGCCGCCTCGTCGCCCCAGTCCCGGGCGCTCAGCGGGCTCAAGGCGCGCGCCCCCGCCGCCTCCAGCCTTACGATCGCCGCCGTCAGATCCGCCGGGTAGAAGTAGAGCTCGGCCCCGGCGAGCTGCCCGGCCGGCACTGCGATCGGCACCTGGCCGGTGTTCACCCCGAAGCCGGTGCGGACGTAGAGCCCCAGCCGCAGCTGCGCCGGCAACCGGAACTCGGCGTAGACCGGCACCGCGACCAGCTGCTCCCAGCCGAAGGCCTGCCGGTAGAAGCCCACCGCCCGCGGCAGATCCTCGACCGCGAGGATGATCAGCCCGAGCCTTGCATCACCTGAGGCAGTCATCGGAGTCATCGCATCCTCTTCGAGCCGGGCCCCTCGCGCAGAAACTGCGCGCAGGGACCAACCGCGCAATCGGCGCGCCGACCCATCAGCGGGGCGACCGTGCCGGCTCGATGTGAACCACCACCTCGGCGACCTGGGTGAACGCCTGCTGGATCGCGGCCTCGACCTGGTTGGCGACCAGGTGGGCTTTGGCAACCGTCTCGCCCGGCTCGACGTCGATCTTGAGGTCCACCCGCACCGCGTCGTCCATCCCCCGGCTGCGGACCTCGCGCGCGTCGCGCACCCCGTCGATCGCCAGACACAGCTCGCGCACCTGGATCGGGTCGAGCCGCGCCGCATCGGACAGCGGCTCGACCGCGCGGCGAATCACGCCCCACGCCGCGTAGGCGACGAAGACCAGCACCGCCAGCGCCACCACCCCGTCGGCGCGCGGCACGTGCAGCCGCGAGAGGATCAGCGAGCCGATCACCGCAATCGAGACGAAGACGTCGGACAGCGTGTGCTGCGCGTCCGCCAGCAGCAGCGTGCTGTTGAGCCGCTTTCCCTCGCGGGTCTCCACCCGCGTCACCACCACGTTCACCCCCAGGGTGACGACGGCCACGATCAGCATCGTGTTGCTCACCTCCGGCTGGCTGCCGAGAATCAGCGACTCGACCGCCTTGCGCCCCATCTCGAACATTCCGATCGAGATCATCGCGCCGATCGCCAGCGAGGCGAGCGCCTCGAACTTCTCGTGCCCGTAGGGGTGGTTGGCATCCGGCGGCTGGGCCGAGATCCACATCGCCACCAGCCCGACCACGTTCGAGCCGCCGTCGACGAAGGAGTGCAGCCCATCGGCGGTGAGCGCGGCCGAGCCGTAGATCAGGCCGAAGGCCAGCTTGGCGGCGGCGACCGCCCAGTTCGCCAGCAGGATCGCCCACAGCACGAAGCGGATGCTCTTCGCGCGCTGGAGACCGGGGCTCAGAGCAGTCATTGTCGGAAGTAATACGCAAGGTTCGCGCCGCTGGCACGTCTGATGAAACACCCCTGAGGGCGAAACCTTTGGAACCAGGGAAGCGCCATGGAAGCCCTCAACCTGATGACCCTCGCGGTAACCACCATCCCCTCCAACGCCCCGCTCGAGCAGGCCCACGCGCTGATGCTGAGGCTGGGGGTGCGCCACCTGCCAGTGCTCACCGGCGGCAGGCTGGCGGGGATCCTCTCCGACCGCGACGTGCTGCTGGCGTGCAGCCAGAGCGGCGACCACTTCGTCTACCCAGCCGTGCCGGTCGGCGAGAAGATGGCCAGCGCGCCGGTGACCGCCGGAATCCACACCCCGGTGGCCGAGCTGGCGAACCTGATGCTCGAGCACAAGATCGACGCGATCCCGATCCTCTCGCACGAGGGCGAGCTGATCGGGCTGGTCACGTCCTCCGACCTGCTGCGGGTGGTCGGCGCGCTGCCCGACAGCCTCTCGCTCCACCTGCCCCCGTACGCCGGCCTGGCGAACGGGGCCGCCCGATGACCACCGTCGCGACGATCATGAGCCGGAAGGTGACCACCGTCCCGTCCCACTTGCCGCTGTACGATCTGATCTGCCTGCTGGTGGACAGCAACGTCAGCGGCGCCCCGGTGGTCGATGCGCAGGGCCGCGCGATCGGCATGGTCTCCAAGTCGGATCTGGTCTGGGAAGACCACGACTGGGCCGAGGGCCGGCGGGCGCTGATCTCGTGGAAGCGGATCGCCGGCCGCAAGGTCGAGGCCGACGAAGACCTGTTCGACGAGCGCAACCTCGCCAACAAGACCGTCGCCGACGTGATGACCTCCGGAGCGCTCTCGGTGCTCCCCAGCACCAGCATCAAGGAAGCCTCGCGGCTGATGATCAGCAACCGGGTGCACCGGCTGCCGGTGGTCGACGAGCACGAGCTGCTGGTCGGCATCGTCACCACCTTCGACGTCACCCGCTGGGTCGCGCAGGCGGATGCCGAACGTTGATTGAGATCAAGCCGCCTCGGCCACGGCACAGCTCACAGTGGCCGCCCCTCCACCCCCTGAGGTCCGCTTGAACGTCGCGATCGTCTTCGACAGCCACTCCGGCACCACCGCCCGCGCGGCCCGGGCGATGGCCCAGGCCTTCACCAACAACGGGCACTCCTGCTTCGTCGCCCCGGTGCACGACGCGATCCCGGAAGAGATCGCCCAGGCCCAGCTGATCTGCCTGGGCAGCTGGACCCAGGGGCTGCTGTTGTTCGGCCAGCACCCCACCCAGGCGACGATGAGCTTCGTCGAGCGGCTGGGCGACCTGGCCGGCAAGCAGGCGGTGGTCTTCTGCACCTACAAGATCGCCACCGGCTCGACGCTGCCGCAGATGGCCTCGGCGCTCGAGCAGCGCGGCGCCCAGGTGAAGGGCCACTTCAAGTTCCGCGGCCCGCAGCCGACTGGCGACTTCCGGGCGTTCGTGAAGGGCCTGCCCGCCTGAGTCCGCGCGGTCAGGGCTGCTTCGGCGGCTCGGCCAGGTCGGCGAGGGTCGTCTTGGTCGCCCACTTCGCGTAGGCGTCTTTGAGCTGGGTGAAGGCGGGGTGAAGCATGCACGGGTTCTTCCCGCTGCACTCTCCCCAGCCGAAGGCGCACCGGTTCGGCTCGAGATCCAGCTCGACCGCCGAGAGGATGTCGATGAAGCGGATGCTCTTGCGCGGCCGCACCAGCTTGAAGCCGCCGCCGTGCCCCTTCTCTGACTCGAGCAGCCCCCGGGCGACCAGCTTGCGCATCACCTTCGACAGGTAGTGCTCGGGGATGTGGGTCATCTTCGACAGGTCGGTCGCACGCACCGCCTGCCCGCGCGGCAGCGTCGCCATCTGGGCCATCGCCCGGATCGCGTACTCCGCCGTCTGACTGAGGATCATCCCAGGGCTCCTAACCGGTCGATCGCCCCCCGTCAAACTCAGGAGACTCGACCGTCTTCTGAATTCGGACCTCGAGCGACCGGCTGCCGCCGCCTACGCCGCCGACCCCTCGCGGGTCCGGAAGTGCGCCATCCACCGCAGGTACGGCCGGTGAAACTTCTCGAAGTCGGCGACCTCACCCAGCGCGTGCGAGGGCCCCAGCCGGGACTCCAGCCGCGCGTAGAACGGCGAGGACTCGAGCAGCCGCGGCTGTTCGAGCCCCGCATGCCCCGGCATCAGGCTCCTGGGCACGTTCAGCCCCCAGGCGGTGCGCCGCTCGAGCGCCGGCGCGGCGGCGATCCGCTCCAGGCTGCTGCCGCGCGAGGTGGAGATCAGGTGCAGCGCCTCGCCGCTGCCGCGCGGCCGGTAGATCACCTCGCTCGTCCTGCGCCGGTGCACCCGCAGCCACTGCCAGCCCGGCAGGCCCGAGCCCAGCGGCTCCTCGCCCCGGTTGGTGTCGTGGTAGCCGCGGCCGGTCAGCTCTTCGCCCTGCACCTTCAGCGTCGCCCGCGCGCGCGGGGCCAGCGGCTGCCAGAAGTGCGGCTGCCCCTCGACCAGCTGAACCTCGTCGACCGCCGGAGCCTCGGGCGTCAGCTCGAGCGACGCCTCGGTCGGACGGCCCCACGGCGCGGTGCGATCCACCACCTGGATCACCACCCGCCCGTCGGCCGCGTAGTGCAGCGAGGAGGCGCCGATCCTCAAGGTCCGGCCGTCCTCGACCGACGCGGCCGGGTACTCCGAGAGCACCCAGTGCCAGCGCGCCCCACCCCGGTAGAGCGCGAGGTTCACCGCGCAGTGCTCGGTCGGCCGGCCGCCCCGCCCGACCGCGATCGAATAGCGGGGCGAGAAGACCGCTCCCACCATCAGGATCACCACCGCGGTGACGTCGCCCGCGGTGACGTCGGCGTAGTACCAACGGTACGCCCCCGGCCGGTTCGGCAGCTCGAGCAGCGATCGGTTCACGCGCGCAGATCCAGGTGGTTCGCCGCGAGCTGGGCGGCGAAGTGGCCCGAGAGCATCACCAGCGGCACTCCCCCGCCGGGGTGGGTGCCTCCGCCCGAGAAGAACAGCCCCGGAACCTGGCCCCGCATCTTCGGGCGGCGGAACGGGCCCAGCCGGCCGTGGGGCACAAACCCGTAGATCGAGCCGCCGGGCGCCCCGCGCCGGGCGAGATCCACCGGGGTCCGCTCGCCGAGCACGCGCACGCTCGCGCCCGCCACCTCCGGGCACAGCTGCCGCAGCCCGGCGAGGCAGAACGCACGCAGCCGGCTCGCCCGCTCGATCCACTCCTGCTCCGCCTCGGGGCCCAGGCCGCCAGCGAGCGCCGGAGCATTGACCATCAGGAACACCCCGCTGTGCCCCGCCGGCGCCATCGTCGGGTCGCTCGCCACCGGGTGGCAGACGTACAGCGTCGGCTCGGCCGGCACCTGCCCCCGGAACAGCGCGTCGAACTCGACCCGGTAGTCCGG
>JAGSPQ010000169.1 GCA_018262385.1 Myxococcaceae bacterium
CTTCGAGCCGCTGGTGGTCACCGACGCGCAGGGCCGCGCCACCGTGCCGGTGAAGGTGCCCGACCGGCTCACCTCGTGGCGGGTGCTCGCGCTGGCCCACTCGCGCCAGGGCGGCCAGGCCGGCGCGGTGACCTCCTTCCTCGGCACCCTGCCCACCTACGTCGACCCGGTGGTGCCGGGCTTCCTGATCGCCGGCGACGAGGTGCGGCTGCCGGTGCAGCTGATCAACACCACCGCCAGCGAGGTGAGCACCACCTTGAAGCTCTCGGCGCTGAACGCGACCCTCTCGGCGCTGGGCGGCGCGGTGAAGATCCCGGCCGACGGCAACAGCCTGCAGTACGTGACCCTGAAGACCACCCGCCCCGGCACCACCGCCTTCAAGGCCGTGCTCGGAGACACCGACGCGGTCGAGCGCACCATCGACGTCAAGCCGGCGGGGAAGCTGCAGACCACCTCGGCCGGCAGCACGCTCGCCGCTCCGCGCGAGGTCGAGCTGGTCGGCCCCGCCGAGGCGCTCGAGGGCAGCGAGGCGGTGCGGCTGCAGGTGTTCCCCGGCGCGCTCGCCCTCGTCCGATCCGAGCTGTCGGCGGCGCCCAACCGCGGCGGCGTGGCGGACGACGCCTACACCCTGCTGCTCACCGGTCGGGCCGCGGCGCTGCTGCAGTCGCTCGGCGCCGAGCCGGCGAAGGACGTGATCCGCGATCTGTCGGTGCTGTCGACCCAGCGGGCGATCCGCCACGCGCGATCTCCCGACGTCCCCAGCGCGGTGCTGCTCGCCGAGGCGGCGCTCGCCCACCCGGACAACCCGGTGCTGGCGCGGCTGGGAGAGCGGCTGGCCGCCCAGGTCGCCGCCGCCCAGCGCCCCGACGGAACCTGCCAGGGCGCCGATGGCTGGACCCTGCAGCGGCTGCTGGTCACCACCGGCGCCTGCGTCCAGGCGGTGCGGGCGGCGCACAGCTCGCCGGCCCAGAAGCAGCGGGCCACCGCGGTGGCGATTCGCGCCCAGGGAGCCTTCGAGCGGAACCTCGCGCGGATCGACGACGGCTACACCGCGGCGGCGATCCTCGCCAGCGGCGCGGCCAGCGGGACGATCGCCGACGCGCTGAAGGAGAAGACGCTCAAAGGGATCGCGCCCGGCACCGACGGGGCGAAGTTCCTTCAGGTCGAGACCGGGGTGGAGCGGGCCGACGGCAGCCGGCCGTCGATCGCCGAGGCGACCGCGCTGGCGGTGCTCGCGCTGCAGGGCGACGCGAAGCAGGCCGCGGTGGTGGCCGACCTCGGCACCTGGCTGCTCGCCAACTACTCCCCCGTCTACGGCTGGGGCGATGGGCAGGCCAACCTGGTCGCGCTGCGCGCGGTCACCGCGCTGTTCAAGACCCCGGTGCCTGCAAACGTGAAGATCTCGCTCGAGCGCGACGGACAGCCGGTGGTCAGCGGAGTGCTCGACGCCGCCCACCTCCACGACGTGCTCACCCTCGAGGCGCTGGTCCCCGGCAGCGGCGGCAAGCACCGCTGGGGCGTGAAGGCCGATCCGGCGGTGCCCGGCTTAGGCTTCGCGCTGACGCTGATCGCCCACGTCCCGTGGAAAGACGAGCCGGGCAGCGGGCTCGAGTTCACCTCGAAGCTCCCGGCGAAGCTGGAGGTCGGCAAGCCGGCCGAGCTGGAGCTGACCGTCGCCGCGCCCGCCAACACCGCCACCCGGCTGCGCCTGGCGCTCCCCGCCGGGGTGCAGGCCGACTCGCCCTCGCTCGACGCGCTGGTGACCGGCCGCAGCGTCTCGCACTTCGAGACCGAGGACGGGGCGATCACCCTCCACCTCGTCGCGCTCCGCCCCGGGGCCACCCTCCAGGCGAAGCTGAAGGTGGTCCCCACCCTCGCCGGCACCCTCCACGCCGCCGCCACCACCCTCGAGCCCGAGGGCCGCCCCCAGCAGGGCAGCGCCTTCAAGTCGGCGGTCTGGGTGGTGAAATAGCGCGGGAAATCGGGAGGGAAACAGGCCCGATTCGTAAGCCGGGTTCACAGAGGACCCGAAAGAGGCCGTCGGAGCGCCGCCGATAATCCCTCCATGAACTACACGATCCGCCGCGGCGACACCCTCAGCGCGCTGGCCAACCGGTTCCACACCACCGTCGGCGCCCTCGCGAAGGCCAATGGGATCAAGAACGTCAACCTGATCTACACCGGGGCCAAGCTCCACGTGGACGGGTTCGACCG
Organism: Myxococcaceae bacterium; assembly: GCA_018262385.1. Taxonomy (GTDB): domain Bacteria; phylum Myxococcota; class Myxococcia; order Myxococcales; family Myxococcaceae; genus JAGSPQ01. The sequence goes on from JAGSPQ010000169.1 coordinate 2,215, forward strand.
CCCGAAGAGCCCCAGCGCTCCGGCCCACAAGCCCTCGAAGCCCAGCGGCCCCGATGCTCCGTCCGGTTCGATCGTCGGCGGGAAGATCCACGCCACCGCCGCGATGAAGCGCCTCGCCGAGGCCGGCAAGCAGGTCGCGCTGAGCATGGGCGGCTACCGGGGCCAGGGTTGGTGCGCGACGGGCGTCAGCCGGGCGGTCAGCCGGGCCCTCGGGCTGTCGGTGCACGGCAACGGCAACCAGATCGACAACAACCTGCCGAAGAGCAAGTTCAAGCAGGTCCACATCTCGCTGGCCGAGGCGCTGAAGATCCCCGGCCTGATCCTCACCTGGGAACGGACCTCCAGCACCCTGGGCGCCAAGTACGGGCACACCGCGATCACCACCGGCGACGGCCGCTCGTCGACCAGCGACTTCATCGAGCGGGACACGCTGCACGCCGGTGGCCGCTCGGGCCTGAAGATCTTCGTCCCGATCTAGGACGCGCTTCAGCCCGCCCAGTGCCGGGTGCTGATGATCCCGAAGTGCAGCCCCGCCGCCAGCAGCACCATCAGGTGGAAGATCTCGTGGTACCCGAACACCCGCGGGTCGGGGTTGGGCCACCGCCGCGCGTACACCGCCGCGCCGGCAATGTAGATGACTGCGCTGGCAGCCACCGCCAGCGTGGTCGGCCAACCGAAGACCACCGGCAGCTCGAACACCAGCGGCAACGCCGAGAGCCCGAGCACCACGTAGGTCGCCGCTCGCAGCAGCCGGGGCATGTCCGTCCAGAGCACGAACGCCACCACCCCGACGATCGCGCTGATCCACATCGCCCACAGCAGGCCGTTCGAGCGATGGGCCGGGGGAGTCAGGGTCCAGATCCCGGTGTAGCTGCCGGCGATGAGGAAGAAGATCCCCGAGTGGTCGATGCGGCGCAGGATCCGCCGCGCCCCGTAGCTCCACATCGGCCGGTGGTAGAGCGCCGACATCCCGAGCATCAGCGTCAGCGTGGCGGCGTAGACCACTCCGCCCAGGTAGGCCTCGCCGGTCAGGGGCGAGAGCACCAGCGCCGTCGACGCGGCGAGCGCGGTGCAGAAGCCGATGAAGTGAAAGACGCCGCGGAGCTTCGGCTTGACCTTCGAGGGGACGTAGGCGCTCAACGCTCTTCCATCAACAGCTTGAGCTCCTTGATTCGTCGGGTGACGAAGTCGCGGTCGAGCTTGGCGAACGCCTCGGGCAGCAGCGCCTTGCTGGTGCACTCCTGCACCGCGACCAGGTTCTGCAGCTCGATCTCGTTCGGGTAGGTCGGCGGCATGAAGTCTTTGAGCACCGCGTCGACGTCGGCCTCGGTCACCGCGTCGCGGCCGTCGGTCACCGCCCGGAACTTCGAGCGGACCAGGATCGCCTCGATGTCCGCGCCCGACATCGTCCGGCCCTTGGTGAGCTCGGCGAAGTTCGGCACGTCGACCGGCACGTGGGTCTTGCGCTGCATCGCCTTGAACAGGTCGAGCCGCTCGGGGTCGTTCTGCGGGTAGAAGAGGCCGATGTGCTCCTCGGCGCGGCCCTGGCGCTTCAAGTCGATCGGCAGCAGGTCCGGCCGGCAGGTGAGCAGGAACCAGATGATCTTCCCGCGGTACTCGGTGTTGCCCATGAAGCTGGCGATCGAGCCGAAGATCCGGCTGCTGGTGCCCGAGTCGCCGCCCGAGTCGCGGTTGCCCAAGAACGCGTCGGCCTCGTCGATCATCACCGCCACCGGCCACAGCGCCTTGAGGATGTTGAAGATCTTCTCGAGGTTCGCCTCGGTGACGCCCTGCCACTGGCTGCGGAAGTTGAGGAACTTCACGCACGGCACCCCGATGTCGCCGGCGAAGCAGGTCACCATGTACGTCTTGCCGGTGCCGACCGGGCCCGAGACCAGGTAGCCCATCGGCATCACCTCGATCTTCCCCTTCTTCAGCGCCGCCGCCGCGTTGCGCAGCATCCCCTTCGCCATCGCGTGGCCGGAGACCGAGTCGAGGTTGTGCGCCGGCTCGATGAACTCCAGCAGCCCGTGGCACTCGGCCTGGATGATCTCTTTCTTCTTTTCCTTCAGCACGTCGGCGGTGATGCGGTTGCCGCCTTCGATCGCCTCGTTGAGCACCCGGTCGAGGTTGATCCGCGAGAGGCCGGCGGTCATCTTCGCCAGCGCCGGCATCCCCAGGTCCGAGATGGTCGGCAGCTTCTTCCCCTCGAGCTTCCACTTCACGAACTCGAGCCGCTCGGGCTCGGTCGGCAGCGAGATCTCGATGTTCGCCACGTACGGGTTGCGGGTGATCCGCGGATTCACCTCGGCGAGGTTCTCGATGATCAGCACCACGCTGACGTCGCCGCCCAGCAGCTGCGGATCCGACGCCCACTTCACCAGCGTCGCGAGCACGAACCGGTCTTCCGGCGACAGGTGGCTCATCTCGCCGGCCGGAGCGAGCGTCTCGGCGTAGTCGATGATCAACGCCATCGACTTGCCGTCGGTGACCCGCATCCGCAGGTAGTTCTCGAGGATCTGCAGCGCGCGACCCGGATCGCGCGGCATCACCTTGCTGTAGTCGGTGCCGTACATCACGTCGTAACCGGCGAGCACCCGCGACAGATCCTTCTGGGTCTCGGGGTCCGACGCGCGGATCCCCGAGCTGCGGTCGTAGAAGACGACGTGATCCCGCCCGCCGAACAGCTCGTCGGCGAGGAAGGCGCGCAGGTTTCCGAACCCCCGGCTGCCGTCCTCGGCGGTGACCGGCTGCAGATCCCTCACCGCGCCGTAGACGAGAAAGGTGCTGACCGTTCGGGTGTAGTAGCGCTGGGCGAGCTTCTGCGCCCACGCGGGCAGATCGCCGAGCGGGTCATTCTTGGAGCGTTTGGCCTTGGGCACGAAGAGTCCTCGTTTGGGGCGCGGACGATTACTTCTTCTTCATCTTGGTGATCAGCCGCGTGTACTCGTTGCCTTCTTTGACTTCGACCGTCTCGATCACCGTCTCATAACCATCGGCGACCACCATCACCGTCAACGTCCCCGCCGCGACCGGCACCAGGTGCGGCCCGGGCTTCAGCTGGGTGTCGTCCTCTTCCTTGATCGGGGTGCCGTTGATGTTCACCTGCACCCCCGCCGTCGCGTCGGAAGGGATCTCGATGTACAGCAGCCCGCGCGCGCCGCCCCGGAGGGAGACCACCCCGACCGTGGCCAGCAGCAGCGCCAGCACCACCCCACCGATCGCGAGGAACCTGGTCTTGTTCGAACCCGGGCGCGCCGGCGCCTCGTCGACGTGGGTGATGATCCCCACCGCAGGACGCCCCGGCTTTCCGGCCGGAACCGTCGGCAGCGCCGCGATCGATCGCCCGCCCTGCCGCCGCGCCGGAGGCACCGCCGGCCGCCCCGAGGGGCCGGTGTCCGCCCCGCTGCTGCCGGGCATCATCATCGTCGCGTTGCCCAGGCCCTCGACCGGATCTCCGAAGTTCGCCGGCAGCGGGCGGCCCTGCGGAGGCGGCCGCACCGCCTCGGTCATCAGCTCCGAGTCGGCGGTGTCGTGCGGCAGCGGGGGCCGCTGATCGCCGCTGGACTTGCGCGCCGGCAGCGAGAACAAGGTCGCGTCGGTGCCGACCTCATCCTCCAGCACCGGATCCGCGTCGATCGAGTCGGACGGCTTCTGGCCGAACATGTCCTGCCCGTCGGCCAGCATCGTGTGCTCTTCCTTCTCGTTGCTGAGCATCGGCGCCACCGCGGTCAGCCGCGGCAGGCTCGGGGTGCGCGTCGGCGGGGGCTGCGGCGCCATCGTCGGCGCGCTCTGCGGAGTCAGCTGCGGCGGAGGGATGTTCCGCGCGCTCACCCGGGGGTTGGCCTGGGTCGACGCCGGGCCGATCATCGGGGGCGACATCTGCGGCACCAGGTGCTGCGCGGCGCCGGTCGGGACGTTGGTGATCGAGCTCGAGCCGGGCACCATCTGGCTGGGAGCCGGCACCGCGCCGTGGCCGAAGCCCATCTCGGCCGCGACCAGCATCCCCTCGGGCGCGCGAATGTCGCCGTACTCCATCATCCGCTGCTTCTCGCGCTCGTACTCTTCGGCGAACGTCGCCTTCATGTACTGGGCGAGATCCTTGCGGCTGAAGATCGATTCACTGGTGATGAGGAAGCGCTGCAGGTCATCGCCCAGCTCGCTCGCGTACTGGTAGCGATCGTCGACGTCCTTCGCCAGCGCCTTCATCACGATCTTCTCGAGCGCCTCGGGGATCTTCCGGTTGTAGGTGGTCGGCGGCAGCACCTCGACCTTGCGGACCTTCTCCAGCACCGAGAAGTCCGAGTCGCCCACGAACAGCCGCTCGCCGGTGAGCATCTCGTAGAGGCACACCCCGATCGCGAACACGTCGCTGCGGCGGTCGAGCGGCAGCCCGCGAATCTGCTCGGGGCTCATGTAGCCGAACTTCCCTTTCAGGATTCCGGCCTGGGTCTTGGTCGCCTTGCCCGCCGCCTTGGCGATGCCGAAGTCGATCACCTTGACCTCGCCGTCGTAGCTGATCAGCGCGTTCTGCGGCGAGACGTCGCGGTGGACGATGCCCATGTCGCGGCCCTGCCGATCCTTCTGGCGGTGCGCGTAGTCGAGCCCTTCACAGCACTTGGCGATCGAGTAGCAGGTCAGCGGAATCGGAGACGGCTCGCCCTTCTTGCGGCAGCGATCGAACACCGCCCGCATGTCCGTCCCCGAGATGTATTCCATCGCGATGAAGTACGAGCTGCTGATCTGCGCCAGCTCGTAGACCTGGGCGATGTTGGCGTGGTTCAGCTGAACCGTGATCTTCGCCTCGTCGATGAACATCGTGATGAACTCTTCGTCCTCGGCGATGTTCGGCAGGATCCGCTTGATGGCGACGATGCGCTCGAAGCCCCCGGCGCCGAAGGTCTTGGCGCGCCAGACCTAGGCCATGCCGCCGATGTTGACGCGGTCGAGCAGCAGGTACTTCCCG
>JAGSPQ010000170.1 GCA_018262385.1 Myxococcaceae bacterium
CCATCAGGTGATCGTCGACCACGCAGCCGAAGTTGTAGAGCGGGATCCCGTCGCCCCGCATCATCACGAAGTCGTCCAGATCGCCGTGGGTCTTGCTGATCGGCCCCAGCACCTCGTCCTCGAAGCCCACCACTCCGTCGCCCACTGGCATCGCGAACCGGATCACCGAGGGGATGTCCGGAGTGTCCTTGCGGTTGCGGCACGTCCGCTCGTAGCGGTACTCGACCCCGAGCGCCTTGCGCCGCGCCTCCAGCTCCTCGCGGGTGCAGTAGCAGCGGTAGGCCTTGCCTTCTTTGAGCAGCACCTCGGCCGCCTTCTTGTAGCTGTCGAGCCGCTGCATCTGGAAGTACGGCCCGAACTTGCCGTCCACCCGCGGCCCCTCGTCCCAGTCGATCCCCAGCCATTCCAGCCCGTCGAGGATCGTGCGCACCGACTGGGGGGTCGACCGCTCCTGGTCGGTGTCTTCCATTCGCAGCACGAAGGTGCCCTTATGCTTCCGGGCATACAGCCAGTTGAAGAGCGCGGTGCGGGCGCCCCCGATGTGGAGGTAACCCGTAGGAGACGGTGCAAAGCGAACGCGGGGGCCCATGGTCGCGCCGCAACTACCAGCGGGCTAAGTTGCCGGCAATCATGAAGCGCCTCGCGTTGTTCGCCTTGTTCCTTGCTTCCGCCGCTTTCGGCACCACCCAGCTCGTCGCCGACCTGCCAGCGCTCAGCCAGAGCGCGGCGCTGATCGTGGTCGGCACCGTGCGCGCCTGCGCGCCCCGGCTCACTCTCGACGGCCGGCGGATCATCACCGACACCGAGATCCAGGTCGCCGAGGTGCTCAAGGGCAACGCCGATGGCCCGACGGTGGTGGTGATGCAGCCGGGTGGAATCGTCGGCGACCTCGGCCAGAAGGTCGAAGGCACCGCCCACTTCACCGTCGGCGAGGAGGTGGTGGTGTTCCTCGATCGCCGCGGAGCCGACCGCTTCGCCGTCACCGCGATGGCCCAGGGCAAGTTCCGGATCGAGCGATCGACCGACGGCAAGGCGATCTACGCCGTCCCCGAAGGGGGGGGCTCCTCGCGGCTGATCGACCCGCTCACCCAGCAGGAGACCCAGAGCCCGCTCAAGGCGATGCCGCTGGCCGAGCTGAAGCTGAAGATCGCCGCCGCTCTCGCCGCGCCCGCCGCTGCTCCGGTCGAGCCGACTCGGCCGATCCTCAATCGGGCCGGTCAATGATCCTCGCCGCGGTCTTCGCGCTGGCGCTGGGGCAGACCCCGTGCCCGGCCTACACCCGCACCAAGGTCGACGACAACGATCCCAAGTCGCACTGCCTGTACTGGCGCGAGAACAGCCAGCTCGAGTGGCGGGTCAACGACCAGGGCAACCCCGAGACCACCGGCGACACCGAGTACGCCGCGGTCGAGAAGGCGATCGGCACCTGGCAGACCGAGATGGCCTCCTGCGGCTCGCTCACCCTGCAGGTCGGCGCCCGCACCAACAGCCGGCTGGCCGACTACAGCAAGACGGCGGCCGACAACCAGAACGTGGTCCTCTGGCGCTTCCAGCTGTGCTCCGGAATGGTCGGCGCCAGCGACGGCTGCTGGAAAGACGACAACTGCGGCAACCAGTACGACTGCTGGCAGCACAACCCGGGCGCGCTGGCGATCACCACCAGCAACTTCGACCCGACCACCGGGCGGATCCTCGACTCCGACGTCGAGCTCAACACCCCCAGCTTCATCTTCACCACTGTCGACTCGCCCACCTGCGTGAAGCCCAACTACAACCAGGGGTGCGTCGCCACCGACGTCCAGAACACGCTCACCCACGAGTTCGGCCACTCGCTCGGCCTGGCCCACAGCTGCCAGGTGACCTCGACGATGTACGCCAGCGCGGTGCCGGGCGAGCTGGGCAAGCGGGTGCTCGACCCGGGCAGCAAGCTGTTCGTCTGCGAGACCTACCCGAAGGGCCTGCCGTCGCAGGACTGCGTGATCAAGAAGTTCGATGGGAAGCTGGGCCCGCCGGCCGGCTGCGGCTGCGACGCGGCCACCGGCGCCACCTGGGCCGCGCTGGCGCTGCTCGGCCTGTGCCGGGCGAGATCGAAGCGATGAAGTTCGCCCTCGCCCTCGCGCTGCTCGGATCCGGCCTGGCGTGGGCCCAGCCGTTCATCCGCACCCAGGTCCCCGGGCGCGAGGACAAGGGCCAGCTGTGCGTGACGTGGAACAAGCGCGAGCTGGTCTACGTGGTCGACTCGGCCGGCAGCGCGCGCACTCCCGGCGAGTCGGAGTTCTTCGCGGTCGACGCCTCCTTCGCCAGCTGGCAGGCGGTCTCGGACACCTGCAGCGACTTCCTCTTCCGGCGGGGAGAGCGCCTGGCCAACGTGCAGATCGGCCGCGGCACCGAGAGCAGCAACGCGATCGTCTTTCGCGAGGAGTCCTGCCGCACCGCCGCGCCCCAGGCCGACCCCTGTCAGGCCGACGGGTCCTGCGCCAACCGCTACGCCTGCTGGGATCACTCGGACTTCACCATCGCCCTCACCACCACCACCTTCAGCACCAAGACCGGCGCGATCTACGACGCCGACATCGAGCTCAACTCCGCTCCGCACGTCGACAGCACCCGCTTCCTCTTCACCACCATCTCTTCTCCCCCCTGTACCCCCGGGGCCGAGGCGGTCACCTGCGTGGCGACCGACATCCAGAACACGCTCACCCACGAGATCGGCCACGCGGTCGGCTTCGATCACGTCGAGAACCCGGGCACCACGATGGAGGCCACCGCGCCCCCCGGCGAGACCCAGAAGCGGATCATCGACGTCGGGCTCTCCGAGGGGTTCTGCAAGACCTACCCCCGGGGCCTGCCCCCGGTTCCCTGCGACGAGCTGGCGCAGCTGCGCCGGAAGATCATCGCCAAGACCGCCGGAACCCCCGGCCTGTCGGCGCTCGGCTGCAGCGCGGCGCCGGTGGGATCGGGGCGGTGGCTGCTGGGCCTGCTCGTGCTCGGCCTGCGCCGCCGACGCTGACGGTGGTCAGGTGGGCCCGCCGCACACCCTTTCAGATTTCTCGTCCCCAACCGCGAAACCGCTCCTAGACTGCGCGCCGCGTGACGGACTGACGGCTGCGAATCCTGGGGGCCTCACGCTGTCGACCTTTTCGCTTTCGAGCCAAAACGAACCGAAGTTCTTTCGAGGAGTGACCATGAGGCGCAGCAAAACGTTCCGTCTGGCCCTGGCCGTCGCGGTGATCGCGTCGCCCGCCTGGGCAGTGAAGGTGGGAGAGATGCTCTACATCCGCTCGAAGGACACCGCGCTGGTGAAGAAGGCGGATCCGAAGGCGCCGGTGGTCACCAAGCTCCAGCCCGGCACCGAGGTGGTGTGGAACGGGCCGGACGACAAGAACAAGCAGTTCCACAAGGTCAAAGCCGGCGCCAAGGAAGGCTTCGTCCTCCAGGCCAACCTCACCGCCGCCAAGCCGTCGGACGAAGTGGGCAGCGACGGGAAGGGGATCAGCGCGCGCGCGGTCGCCTCTTCCGGAGCGGCCACCAAGAGCCTGTCGGAAGAAGGTCAGGAGTACGCGAAGAAGACCCCCGACCTCACCACCGCCGCCAAGCAGGTGATCATGCTCGAGGCGATCAACTTCCAGATCAAAGACAAGGACGTCAGCGACCACGCCGTGAAGGCGGGTCTTCCCAAGGCAGGTGGAAAATGAACCGCGCACTGATCTTCGTCGCCGTTTTCGCGCTCGGGCTGTCGGGCTGCAGCATGTTCAAGGGCGGGATCAAGGCGCCCAGCAAGGCGGACCTCGATGCCGCCGCCGCGGTTGCCGCCGCCGCTGCCGAGAAGCTGTCGAAGGCGCAGAAGGAAGCCGAGATCGCGGTCAAGACGTGCCCGGCCGCCGACGGCAACATCCCGCTCACCGAAGAGAAGGGGGCCGGCGGCGCGATCATGGTCGCCCTCGCCCGCGACAACGGCGACTTCCTCGTCGACGGCGCGCTGCCCGAGCTGACCGCCAAGGCCGACAAGCTGAAGATCGACCTGAAGAAGGCGAAGAACAACGTCAACGCCTACGTCGCCAAGGTCGGCAAGCTGCTCGCCAGCTACTCCACCCGGCCCGAGCTGCCCTGGACCTTCGGGGTGGTCGAGAACGACGGGGTCAATGCCTTCTCCGCGCCCGGCGGCTACGTGGTCGTCACCACCGGCTTGATGCGCCTGATCGAGAACGAGGCCCAGCTGGCCGGCGTGCTCGGCCACGAGATCGGCCACGTGGTGAACAAGGACGTGCTCAAGAGCTACGCCTCGGTGAAGCACAACATCTGCGTACCCGCGAAGACGGTCGCCGCCTACGCCAAGTACGGCATCGCCGATCAGCTGCCGGAGTCGGTGCGCAAGTACGCCAACTTCTCCGACTCGTTCGAGGACTCGGGCGCGAACAAGGCGTCCAACGCGCTGGTCGATGCGCTCACCGACGGGGTGCTGTCGTTCAAGAAGACCTTCGGCGCCGGCAAGGACGCCGAGATCGCCGCCGACCGGGTCGGCTTCGAGCTGATGATGTTCGCCGGCTACGACACCAAGGAGTTCGACACAGTGATCGCCAAGGCGGGGAAGGGCGGCAAGGTGTTCGACAACCACCCGAGCAACGAGGATCGGCTGAAGAACTTCGACAACCTGCGCACCGGGATGAAGAAGGACGACGGCACCCCGGATCCGGAGAAGCCGGAGTACAGCCTGGTCGCTGCCGGCGGAGTGGTGCCCCCGCTGCCCGCCGACGTGAAGGCCGCCATCCCCGCCGAGGGCTCGATCAAGCCGAAGGCTCCGGCCGAAGCGCCGAAGGAAACGCCGAAGTCCTGACCCTCACCCTCCCGTAGGTCCAAAGGCCCCCATGTCCACTCTCATTCGTGGCGGTACCGTCGTCACCGCCGAGCAGACCTACCGCGCCGATGTTCACTGCGACGGCGGGGTGATCCGGGCGATCGGCGAGAAGCTCGACGTCCCGGCCGGCACCCGGGTGGTCGAGGCCGGGGGGCTGCTGGTGATGCCGGGGGGGATCGACCCCCACACCCACATGGAGCTGCCTTTCATGGGCACCGTCGCCAGCGAGGACTTCCTCTCTGGCACCGCGGCGGGCCTCGCCGGCGGCACCACGATGATCATCGACTTCGCGATCCCCGATCCGAAGGTCTCGCTGCTGACCGCCTACGATCAATGGCGGGGGTGGGCGAAGAAGTCCTGCGCCGACTACTCCTTCCACGTGGCGATCACCTGGTGGTCGGATCAGGTGCGCGAAGAGATGGGGGTGCTCACCCGCGAGCGCGGGGTGAACAGCTTCAAGCACTTCATGGCGTACAAGAACGCGATCATGGTTCCCGACGAGAACCTGATCTTGAGCTTCTCCCGCTGCCTCGAGCTGGGCGCGATCCCCACCGTTCACGCCGAGAACGGCGAGCTCGTCTACTGGCTGCAGCAGCAGATCCTCGCCCAGGGGATCACCGGCCCCGAGGGCCACCCGCTGTCCCGGCCGCCCGAGGTCGAGGGCGAGGCCGCCAACCGGGCGATCCAGGTCGCCAACATGGTCGGCTCGCCGCTCTACATCGTCCACAACTCCTGCAAGCAGTCGCTGGAGGCGATCACCCGCGCCCGGCTCGCCGGCCAGCGCGTCTACGGCGAAGTGCTCGCCGGCCACCTGCTGATCGACGACTCGGTGTACCGCAACCCCGACTGGGCCTTCGCCGCCGCCCACGTGATGAGCCCTCCGTTCCGCAGCAAGGAGCACCAGGCGGCGCTGTGGGAAGGGCTGCAGGCCGGCACGCTGCAGACCACCGCCACCGATCACTGCTGCTTCTGCGCGCCCCAGAAGGCGGCCGGCAAAGAGGCCTTCACCAAGATCCCCAACGGCACCGGCGGAGTCGAAGATCGGATGAGCGTGCTGTGGCACGCCGGCGTCGCCACCGGGAAGCTGACCCCCAACGAGTTCGTCAAGGTCACCTCGGCCAACGCGGCCCAGATCTACAACGTCTACCCGCGCAAGGGCTCGGTCAGCGTCGGCGCCGACGCCGACCTGGTGGTGTGGGATCCGAAGGGCACCCGCACCATCTCCGCCAGGACCCACCACCAGAAGGTCGACTTCAACATCTTCGAGGGGCTCGAGGTCACCGGGGTGGCCCGCTACACCCTGAGCCAGGGCCGGGTCTGCTGGGCCGACGGCAAGCTCGACGTGCAGGAGGGCGCCGGCCGCTACATCAACCGGCCGACCTTCCCGGCGGCGTTCGAGGCGATCAAGGCCCGCAACGCGCTGCGCCAGCCCACCCGGGTCGAGCGCCGGCCGTAACCGAAAAGGGGCGTTTCACCCCAACTGGGCGCCCCCGCGCGGTGCGGCAGGGCCCGATCCGAGCAATTGCCCGGGCGTAGGCGCGTTCCCCACCGCTGGCATTGGCGTTGCTCAACCTTGCTGGGTCGCAGCAGCTCATCCCTTTCAGCGAGGTCGCATTCATGAACCCGAACTACGGAATCATTCTCTGGATTGTCATTGGCGCATTGGCCGGTTGGGTCGGCAGCATGATCATGGGCACCAATGCCCGGCAGGGCGCGCTGATGAACGTGATCGTCGGCGTGATTGGCGCGGTGCTCGGCGGCTTCCTCACCCGCAGCCTCTTCGGCGACTACTCGGGCAACAACGGGCTGTTCGCCAGCTTCGGCGTCGCGCTGCTCGGCGCGGTGATCCTGCTGGGGATCGTCAAGCTGGTGACGGGAAGCCGGCCCGGCGGCGCAATTCGTTCGTAGCTGGCGCAATCGAGGGATCAGGCAGCTTCAAGTCAGGGGAGCTGCCTGACCATGTCGCCGTAGGTCTCGGGTCGGCGGTCCCGGTAGAACTGCCAGGTGCGCCGGACTTCTTCGATCAGATCGAAGTTCATCTCGGCGACGACCAGCTCGTCTTTGTCTTCGCTCCCGGTCGCGAGGAAGCTGCCGCGGGGGTCGACGAAGTAGCTCGAGCCATAGAAGCGGCCGATGTTCCAGGGCGCCTCGGTTCCGACCCGATTGATCGCTCCGACGAAGTAGCCGTTGGCCACTGCGTGCGCGGGCTGCTCGAGCTTCCAGAGGTACTGCGAGAGCCCGGCGACCGTGGCCGATGGGTTGAACACCACCTCGGCGCCGTTGATCCCCAAAAGCCGCGCCCCTTCGGGGAAGTGGCG
>JAGSPQ010000975.1 GCA_018262385.1 Myxococcaceae bacterium
GGGTTTGGCGGCAACAACACCGCGCTGGTGCTGGAGCGTGCGCCGTGACCGCGGTCTCGATCCTCGGGATGGCGGCGATCGCCCCGGCCGAAGGGCAGACGAAGGTGGCGCAGATCGGCGACGAGCAGGACAAGGTCGCCCGCCGGCTGCCCCGGGTGGATCGGATGGCGCTGCAGGTCGCGCGGCAGGCGCTGGGAAGCCAGGGGGTCGAAGGGCTCGCGCTGGTGGTCGGCACCGGCTACGGCGGGCTGCAGGCGACGGTCGACTTCCTCGAGGGGATCGCGGTGCGCAACGCCGGCTTCGGCAGCCCGACGGCGTTTCACCAGTCGGTGCACCACTCGCCCGCAGGGCAGATCAGCCTCGCGCTGAAGATCACCGGCCCGTCGCTGACCTGCACGTCGCGCGAGGTCTCGTCGGAAGCGGCGCTGCGCCAGGGGATCGACCTGCTGACGATGCGGCGGTGCACCCGGGTGCTGGTGGTCTGCTCGGACGAGGTGGTGCCAGCGCTGGAGTCGGCCTTCAAGGCGCTCGGCGGTCCGTGGGTGCCGGCCGAGGGTGCGGGGGCGGTGCTGCTGGGGCTCGAGGGCGGAGAGCTCGAGCTGAGCTCGGTGCGACTGACGAGCAGGTCGGCGTCGATGCTGGGGTGGACGAAGGCGCCGCCGGCGGGGGCGCGGGTGAATCCCTCGGGCGGGATGATCCAGCTGGTCGAGGCCGCGCGCGCGCTTTCCCCGGGGAGCCAGGTGACGCTGCAGTCGTATTCGCTGGGTGGCGGCGAGGCGACGGTCGGCCTGAGGCGGCGATGATCGAGGCGCTGGCCGGAGCGGTGGCCGGCGCGGGCCTGACCGCCCTCGGCCTGGGGATGTTCCACCCCAAGGTGGCGCTGTTCGGCCCCCAGCACTCCCACGGACCGCGGGCGGCGCCGCGGGTGGCGCTGTCGTTCGACGACGGGCCGCACCCGGACTTCACTCCGCGGATCGCCGAGGCGCTGGCGAAGGCGGGCGCGCAGGCGACGTTCTTCTGCATCGGAGAGCTGGCCGAGAAGCACCCGGAGGTGGCGCGCGCGCTGGTCGCGGCGGGCCACGAGCTGGGCAACCACACCTTCAGCCACAACACCGGGGCCCACCTGTTCTCCGCGGCCGCGCTGACCGACGATCTGCGGCGGTGCCAGGCGCTGCTGGCGACGCTGGGCGCGGCGCCCCGCTGGTACCGGCCGGCGGTCGGGATTCGCAATCCTCCGGTGCATGCGGCGGCGCGGGCGCTGGGGCTGCAGATCGTCACCTGGTCCGGAGCGGCGCGCGACGGGGCGTGGGCGTTCGACGAGGCGCGCGCGCTGAGGCTGGCGAGGCAGGCGCAGGCGGGCGACATCCTGGTGCTGCACGATGGCCTGCGGGGGACGCCGAGCAGGGTGCGGGAGTCGACCGTGCGCTGGCTGCCGACGCTGCTCGAGGCGCTGAAGGCGCGGGGGCTCCAGCCGGTCACCGTCTCGCAGCTGATGGCGGGTCCGGCTCAGCCCTGATCGGGTTGGGCGGCTGAGGTTTCCAGCCGGCGGAGCGCCCGCTGGAGGTTGGCGCGGACCGCCGGCCACTCGGCGAGGAGGATCGAGAAGATCGCCGTGTCGTGGGGGGTGCCGTCGGTGCCCAGCTGCCAGGCGCGCAGCACTCCGTCTTCGCTCGCGCCGAGGCGGGCGATCGCTCTGCGCGATCGGGCGTTGCGGACGTCGGTCTTCAGCGTCACCCGGTGCACCTTCCAGAGATCGAAGGCGTGGTGGAGCATCAGCAGCTTCGCCTCGGTGTTGATCGCGGTGCGCTGGGCGGACTCGGCCAGCCAGGTGTTGCCGATCTCGACCGCGCTGGGCGGGGACTCCCGGGTGGGGGCGTGCTCGAAGTACGGGTGCCACCGCTCGATGTTGAGGAAGCGGGTCGAGCCGACCAGCCGGCCGGTTCGGGCGTCGACGGTGGCGAAGGGGATCGTGGTGCCGCGCTCGGCCTCGACGGTGGCGAGGTGGATGAACATCCGCATCTCGATCGCATTGCGGGGGACGATCGTGAATTGGTAACTGCGGCGGTCCTCGTCGGCGGCGGCCAGCAGCGCGGCGCAGTGCCCGAGATCCAGCGGGACGAGGCGCACGAACTGGCCTTCGAGGGTGAGCACCAGACAACGGTAATGGCCGGGTCTGGCGGGTGCCCGGTGACGTACCTGGCCGGGGTGGCTTTTGGCCACCCCCTGGGAACCGCCTCGGCCGGCGGCCTGGTGTGTGACTGCGCTTGCTTGGACCGGTGGGTTCAACTACGAGGATCGGCGTCTCGCGCGATTAGCTCAGCTGGATAGAGCGTCGGTCTCCGAAGCCGAAGGCCAGTGGTTCGAATCCACTATCGCGCACTGATGAAGGCCTCGAAGCGACTGGAGAAATCCGGGCCGCTTCGAGGCTTTCGCTTTTCTGGGAGCGTTGCCGGACCACCGGCGGACCAAGCGGGGCATTCGCAGCCATCGCGATCGCTTCGGCCTCCTGGGGCAGCTCGGTGCGGTCGGGCCCGGCCGGGAGCGTGTTGATCGCCGCCCGAAGATCTTCGACGTCCAGGTGTCCGTAGGTCCCGGT
>JAGSPQ010000976.1 GCA_018262385.1 Myxococcaceae bacterium
GCCCACCGCCTTCACCGCCTTCAGATCCTCGGAATGGAGCAGCGCGATCACCCGCCGCGCGCTCGACTTCGGCCCCAGCCGCCGCCCCTTCGGATGAACCCGCTCGGTGGTGCTCATCGGCGCTTGAGGGGGTCGTTCTTCTTCAGCGTCTCCTGCACCATTCGCGAGACGCGCAGCGCGGTGAGCACTTCTCCCTCGAACCCCAGGCCGGGCAACACCTCGCGGCTGGCGAGGAACAGGTGCCTGGCCGGAGCGCGCACCGGCAGCCCGGTGACCCCCAGCAGCGACGCCTCTTCGAAGGCCAGGTGGGGGTGAGGCAGCATTCGACTGCCGCGCACGCCGCTGGCGTGGAGGTAGGGCGCCGACTCGAGCACCACCTTCGACTTCGAGAACGGCATCAACCGCTCGAGCTGCTTCGACAGCCGGTCGGCCAGGCGCTGCAGGTGCTCCTCGCCCAGCTCGCGCGCCGTCGCGGGCACGAACGCCGCCGCGCAGACCGCCCGCATCTCTTCGCCGCCCGGATCGGTGGCGCGCCTGGCCGGCTGCACCTGCACCAGCATCGGCCCCAGCTCGGCGTCGTCCGATTCCCACAGCACCAGCTCGGCCATGCCGCGGGGCAGCGCGCGCTCGGGCAGCACCTGGTTCAAGGTGAAGAGGATCTGTTTGGTCTGCGCGCCGTCGAGCGTCTCGGACAGCGCGCGGTGCCGCTTCTTCTCGGGCAGCAGCCGCCGCAGCGCGCCGGCGTCGGTGGCGCCGAGCACGCAGCCGGTCTTGTAGATCGTGTCCGATCTGACCAGCTTCAGCCCGATCAGGCTGTTGCCGTCGAAGGCGAACGACTCGGCGACGGTCGACTCGTCGTGCAGCAGCACGTCGCCGCCGAGCTCCTTCAGCCGGGCGAGGAACACCTCGCGCAGGCCTTCGCGCCCACCGGGGATGGTGTAGAGGCCGCTGAGCGCCAGCGCGAGGGGACGGGTCGCCGCCAGCCCGGCCGCGTCCATCGAATAGGTCAGGAAGGGGGTCAGCCCCTTGACCAGCTTCTCCAGCGGCTCGTCCGAGAGGTTGGAGGGCGCTTGGAGCGAGCCGTGGCGATCGGCGAGCCGGTTGAACTTGAACTTTCCGATCAGGCCTTCCGGCGGCAGCTCGGGCTTCTCGCGCAGGAACAGCTCGCTGCGCTCGGCGGCGCTGACCGCCGTGGCGATTGCGGCGGCGAATGCCGGGCCCGCTTCGGCGCCCAGCGCCCGCTTCGCCTCGGTCAGCACCCGGGCGGCGTCCGGGGTCAGGTCGAGGCGCACCCCGGGGCGGATCAGCTGCAGCATCGGCGTCGCCAGCCGCAGCGCGCGCTGCAGCGCGGTGATCACTCCCAGCTCGGTCGCCACCTCTTCGAGAGAAGCGAGCGCCTTGAGCGGGGGCATCACGAACGGCGCGTACGGCAGCGTCCACCCGTCGTGCACGTAGCCGTTTCCGTTGCCGTCGTGCTCGACGTACAGCACCTGGTAGCCACGGCGGGCGAGCAGGGCGGCCGCGATCGCTCCCGAGAGCTGCCCGCCGACCACTGCGACGTCGTACACGTGCCGGGTGGGCCCGGTGTTGACGCGGGTGGGCTTCTGGGCCGCCGCAGTCATCGGGTAGTCACCTTGCGGCCCTGCACCGTCACCCGCCCTTGCACGTAGGCGGCGACCACCGCCGGAAACAGCCGGTGCTCCTCGACCTGGATCCGCGCCTGCAGCCTCGCCTCGTCGTCCCCGTCGAACACCGGCACCGCCGCCTGGGCGATGATCGGCCCGGTGTCGGTGCCTTCGTCGACGAAGTGCACGGTGCAGCCGGTGAGCTTCACCCCGTACGCGAGCGCCTGCCGCGCCGAGTGGATTCCGGGAAACGCGGGCAGCAGGGAAGGGTGGACGTTGATCACCGCGTGGGTGAACTCGGCGAGGAACTTCGCAGTCAACAGCCGCATGAACCCGGCCAGACACACCAGCTGCACCTGCCGCTTCTTCAGCTCGGCCAGCAGCGCCAGGTCGTACGCCTCGCGCGAGGCAAACGCGTGGTGATCGAGCACCACCGCCTCGATGCCCGCGGCCTTCGCCCGGTCGAGACACTTCGCGCCGGGGACGTTGCACACCAGCACCACGATCTGCACCCCGGCGTCGATCAGCGCCTGCAGGTTCGAGCCGCTGCCGGAGGCGAGCACGCCCACCCGCAGGTCCCTGGCGCCTGCGGTGGTCATGCCTCGATGATCGCTTCGGCCTCGGCGCCGCTCTTGCCCGCCCCGATCGTCCCCACTTCCCAGGCCTGCGCGCCGCGATCGGCCAGCAGCTTCAGCGCCGCCGGCACGTCGCCCTTGCCGACCACCACGCACATCCCCAGGCCCATGTTGAAGGTGCTGTACATCTCGGCGCGGTCCACGTCGCCCAGCCGCTGCAGCACGTCGAAGATCGGCGCCCGCTTCCACGCCTGCTCCGACAGCACCGCCCGCACCCCGTCCGGCAGGCAGCGCGGCAGGTTGCCGGGGATCCCGCTGCCGGTGATGTGGGCCAGCCCTTTGAGCTTCACCGCCGCTTTGAGCGCCAGCACGTCCTTGACGTAGATCCGGGTCGGG
>JAGSPQ010000977.1 GCA_018262385.1 Myxococcaceae bacterium
TCGCCTGCGGCGCGACTGCGGCCGCCGAGGAGGCGCGCCCGATCGTCGCGCTCACTTTCCTCGGGCCGGACGCCGATCGCGTCGCGTTCACCGCCTCGCTGAGCGAGCTGTTGATCCGGATCGAGATCGACCTCGGGGTGCGGCAGACCGACGCGCCGCTGCCGAAAGATCGGCTGCTCGCGATCGTCACCGCCGACTGGAGCGCGCCCGCGGACGTCACGATCAACATCGTCGACGCGCAGGAGAAGGTGGTGCTGGTGCGGCGGCTCGCGCGCGCCGGATCGCCGTCGGTGGTGATCGAAGCGGCGACCCACATCACCCAGTCGGTGATCGAAGAGCTGGCGCACCCGACGGTGCCGCTCACTCCGCCGCCGGTCGTCGCGGTGCCGATGAGGCCGCTTCGACCGACGGTGGAAGCGCAGGCGCCGCCGGCGGCCGCAGCACCGCAGACGGGGCTCGCGCTCGAGATCGCCGGGTTCGCCGGAGCGCGCGGCTACGGCAGCTCCGGCCCACCGGTCTCGCCCAGCGGAGGCATCCGGCTGGGGCTCACCCTCGCCGGCGGCCGCTGGCGTCCCACTGCCTGGGTGAGCGGCGAGTACCAGGCGCCGATCGAGCTGCAGCACCCGCTGTTCCATCTGAAGATCGACACCGTGCCGCTGCGGGCAGGGGCCGGCCTCACCGCGTTCGCCGGCGACGCCTGGCGGCTGGATGCCGGCCTTGGCGCGGGCGCCGATCTGTTCTTCACCAACCCCAGCCCGGGCCTGGTGCCCGAGGCCCGCCTTCGCCGCCCGTCGGTGATCGCCTCGCCGATCATCACCGGGCTGATCGCGCTGCACGTGGCGGTCGCGCGCAGCGCCGACGTGTGGCTCGCGGTCACCCTCGACGCGGATCTGACGCCCCGGCGCTGGGTGATTGCCGCCGGGCCGGTGCGGGAGGCGGTGTTCGCGCCGTGGCAGTTTCGCCCCTCGGTGCAGCTGGGCTTCTCGTTCGGCGCGCTCGGGCCGGCGCCCTACGCCTCGCGCCTGGGAGGCGTCGAGTGAGCGCGCGGATTGCCTGCCTTTTCCTCGTGCTCGCCACCTGCGGCCCGAGGGAGATCGTCGTGGTCGACCTTCCCCCTGGGCCCGACGGAGGGTTTCCGGACCAGGGCCCCTCCTGCGCAGACGACACCGACTGCGCCCCGATGCCGATGACCTTCTGCGACAAGCCCAGCTGCGGCGCCACCCTTGGCCATTGCAACCGCAGGCCGCCGATGTGCCCAGTGACCTTCGAGCCGGTGTGCGGCTGCAACGGCGTCAACTACTGGAACGACTGCTACCGGATGTCGCAGGGAATCGCGGCGCGGGTGGCGGGCGAGTGCGCCGCTCCGGTCGCCTGCAGCACGAACGCGGGGTGCTCGGGCTTCGGCGCGGCGTGCGCGCTGCTGTTGGAGCCGGCCTCGAGCTGCTTGGTGGTTCCTTCCGGCGTGTGCTGGGTGCTGCCGCTGACGTGTCCGCTGGGCGACGGCGCGTGGGAGAGCTGCTCGGGCGCGCCGGTCTGCGAGGGCTTCTGCGCGGCGGTTCGCTCGGGGGCCACGCGCCGGCGGGTGAATTCGTGTCCGTGAAGTGATCGCTTTTATTCGGGCCCTGACACCAGAGCGGGGAGAGGGGACGGCCTCTCCAAAAACCCGAGGATCACCATGCAGCTCCATCGCCTCATCTCCCCTCTTTCAGTGGCGCTGTTGCTGGCCGCGTGCAACGGCAGCGACACGACCGTCAGCACCCAGGCCGACACGCTGACGACCGCGCAGTGCACCTACCAGGGCTTCCACGCCGCGGCGCAGGCGTGCTTCGAGACGTTCAACACCTGTAAGAGCGCGAGCGGCGCTGTCTTCGCGGACTGCAAGAGCGCGCTCGACGCGTGCCTGCCGCCGCCTCCTCCGGGCAGTCACCCGGGTCACCAGCCGGGCGAGGGTTGCGGCGGGCCGGGCGGTGAGCGTCCTCCGAATCCGGACGGCGGGCTGCCTCCGCCTCCGCCGCCTCCGCCCCCGAATCCTGACGGCGGACTTCCTCCTCCTCCTCCTCCGGGCGGGCCGGGCGGCGGGCTTCCTCCTCCTCCCCCGGGTGGACCGGGTGGACCGGGTGGACCGGGTGGACCGGGTGGGCCGGGCGGGCCGGGCGGGCACCATGGCCCTCCGCCGCTGCCGATCGACTCTGCGGCGCTGACTGCCTGCCGCGACGCGTTCTCCGCCTGCATCGCCGCCGACGCCACCGCGCTCGACTCGTGCCGCGCCACCGAGCACGCCTGCGTGCGTGACGCCTTCCGCGCCGCGTTCGAGGCCCGGTGCGACGAAGCGACCACCGCCTGCGCGGCTCCCGGGGCCGAAGCCGAACCGTGCGCCCGCATCACCGCCCGCTGCGCGGAAGGGGTCGACGGACGCCCGCCGAACGGCGGAGTCTGCCAGTAGGTTGAAGGCGCACAGCCCCGCGTTCGTGGGTCTGGAGGGAAACTCCGCAGCCGGAGTGGTGTCAGGATGGCGGTGGTGCCCCGCCTCTTCCTCGTCTGCGTCTCTCTGCTGGGCTGCGTCTGCACGAAGCTGTTCGCGAAGCTGGCGCCGCTGCATCGCCCGCTGCCGCTGAAGACGCCGGGAGACTGGGTTTCCGAGCATCCCGAGCCGGCGCAGTCGTTCTGGCAATACGTTCAGGCGGGCCCGGTTCGGCCGTCAGCGACGCGCCGGGTGATCTACGTGCTCCCGCTGGGGGACTTCAGCGTCGAGCAGCGCGCCGCGGTCGAGTCGGCGCAGCTGTTCCTCGCGGCGTTCTACCAACTGCCGGTGAAGGCGCTGCCGGCGGTGGCGGCGAGCGAGATCCCCGGGGAAGCGCGCCGGAAGAACCCCGCCACCGGGCAACCGCAGCTTCACACCAGCTGGGTCCTCGACACGCTGCTGCCCCCGCGGCGTCCAACCGATGCGGTCGCGCTGATCGCGTTCACGCCGGAGGATCTCTATCCGGATCCCGCCTGGAACTTCGTCTTCGGCCAGGCCTCGCTCACCGAGCGGGTGGGCGTGTGGTCGGTGAATCGCTTCGGAGATCCGGCGAAAGAGAAACCGCTGTTCGTCACCCGCACGCTCAAGGTCGCCGGGCACGAGATGGGGCACATGTTCGGGCTGCGCCACTGCACCGCCCACTCCTGCGTGATGAACGGGAGCAACTCGCTGCCCGAGTCCGACTCGCAGCCGCTCGAGCTGTGCCCGGTGTGCCTGCGCAAGCTGCAGTGGAACGTGGGGTTCGACGTCAGCGCGCGGTTCCGCGGACTGCGCGACTTCCACAAGGTGTCAGGGCTGGAGGGCGAGCGCGGATTCATCGAGCAGAGCCTGAAGGCGCTCGAGAACTAACCGACGACCTTCTTCCGCGCGGCGTGCACCACCTGCTCGCGGGCCCCACCCTTCGCGATCGTGCGCAGGTCGCTCATCGGCACCCGGTCGAGCATCTTCAGGGCGAGCGGCAGCGGAGTCTTCGGGTTGCGCACCAGCCCGCTGGCGACGATCGGGTTGCCGGCCCACTCGCGGTGCTCGGCGATCATCTTCAGCGCCTCGGGCGACAGCAGCGGGCTCTTCGCCGCCGCCTGCACCTCGTCGAGCGCGATGCGGGGGTTCTTCAGCACGTACACGTGCAGCATCTTGTTGTTGTCGCGCAGCAACATCGCGCGCTCGTCGCGGGAGCCCGCGAGCGCGAGCTGCATCTTCTCCTGCACGCTCATCGTCTTCAGCCGCTCGCTCAGCGAGCCCCTGGGCAACTCCTCTTCCGTCGGCTGATGCGGGTGGCCCAGCTCGGCGAGCTCGGGCGGCACGCCCTCGAACATCACCGCCACGCCGACGCCGGGAACCACCGCTGCCACCCGGGCGGGGACCTGGATCATCGGCTTGCCGGTGACGACCACCTCGAGCAGCACCTCGGCGCCGGCCTGGGTGCCGATCACGCTGGCGCCGCGGATCAGCAACCCGCCCTTGGAGATCTCGGCATCGAACGCGGCAGCGAACTCGGCGACGGAGGGGTAGCCAATCTGGAGGAGCGCGGCGGTCATGGGCGAGAAGATAGCCCGCCTGTCAGAACGGCGCGGGACACCGCAGCGCGAGGCGTTCCCCGGTCCGGGGATGGGTGAAGGTGAGCGCCTCGGCGTGCAGCAGCAACCGCGCGTCCTCTCTGCCGTAGAGCCGATCGCCGACGATCGGTGCGCCGATTCCGAGCGGGTGGGCGGCGTGCACGCGCAATTGATGCGTTCGGCCCGTGCGAGGAAACAGCGCCACCCGGGTGCGGGTGGGCGTGCGCTCGAGCACCCGCCACTCGGTGAGCGCGGACTTCCCGTGCTCCGGGTCGTAGATCTGCCGCGGCCGATCGTGGGGGTCGACCCGCAGCGCAAGCTCGACCCGGCCCTCGTCCTTCTCGACCGCCCCCTCGAGCCAGGCGACGTAGCGCTTGTCGATCTGCCGCATCGCGAACTGCCGCTGCAGCGCGGCGTGGGTCGGTCGATCCTTGGCGACCAGCATCAGGCCCGAGACGTCCAGATCGAGCCGGTGCACCACCTGTGGCTCGGCGAGGCGATCGCCCAGCCGGGCCAGCACCGAGTCGCGCAGCTTCTCGTGGCGGCCGGGCACCGAGAGCAGTCCGGCCGGCTTCTCCACCACGATCACCCACTCGTCCTCGAACACCACCCGGGGCTCGGCGAGCGCCGCCGAGTCCGCGCCGAACAGCGGAGCGGGCTCGACGTTCGCGCCTTCGAGCATGAACGGGAGGACGACGCCGCACTTGCCGCGGCAGGCCGGGTAGTACGCCCCGGGGTGGCGCCCTCCGGAGACGGGCGGCGCGCCCCACCAGAACTCCGCCAGCGCGATCGGCCGAAGCTGCTCGCGCCAGGCCTGGCCGAAGAGCCTCGGAGCGGCGCAGTCCCCTGCTCCCCCCGGCGGCTCGTCCGGCGCGAAGAGCGCCCGCAGTCCCCGCTGCTCGCCGCGGGCGTTCTTCACCACGTAGGCGTCGTGGAACTGGCGCAGCAGCTGATTCGAGCGCTCGGCCCGGTGGAGCTCGAGGGCGACGCGCTGCG
>JAGSPQ010000171.1 GCA_018262385.1 Myxococcaceae bacterium
TGTCGCGGCATGCGCGCCCGATCCTGCCCCAGTCACCCCGATGCGATGGAGGCGCTGTGGATCGCCGCCAGCGACGGCGGCAGCGAGCTCGAGATCGATCGCTGCGCCGAGTGTGGCTCGCTGTGGTTCGACGCGGGCGAGCTGGAGATGGCCGCCAATCTTCACGCCCGCCCGTCGGAGGCCGAGTCCGAGCACCCGTGCCCCGTCTGCCGTCAGCAGATGCGCGGCGCCTGCCTCCCGCGCGGGCTGTTTGCCCACCGCTGCGACAGCTGCCGCGGCACCTTCCTCGATCCCGCCAACCTCGCCGCCCTCCAGAGCGAGAAGCTGCCGCGCCTTCCGGAAGACAAAGCGCGGGCCCCCGCCACCGTCGGCTTCACCTGTGCGCGATGCGGCGAGAAGTTTCCCTACTCAAGAGGCAACGCGACCAGCAAGGGGTTGATGTGCCCCGGCTGCGTGGTGAACCCGCAGGTCGAGAGGATTACTCGGGGTCCGACCAGCACCTACAGGGCGCCTTATACCGACGACACCGGCCTCGACTTCACGCTCGGCGACGCGCTCGATTCGGTGCTCGATCTGTTCCGCCGCTGACGCGCCGCGCCGTCAGTTTTCCCTATCCGGGTTTTCGATCGCGCCGCTATACCCCTGCGCGTTTCTCCACCTCGTTTACGGGAGTCGAAACCGCGCCATGGCCAACGAAGAAACCTTCATGCGGGCACCACAGGTTCAGCCTCGTAAGACCGTCTACACCGAGGCGATGGAGATCTTTCACCGCGCGGCGGACCTGATGGGTCTGGACAACCGGGTGCGGCTCGAGCTCGAGGAGCCCGACTACGAGCACATCTTCTATCTGACGGTGAAGCTGAAGGATCGCCTCGTCCCGGTGCCCGCGGTCGACGCCTCGGCCTACAAGGAGCTGTCGGTCACTCAGGTGCGCGACCCCGCCGGGCTCGAGCATCTGGCCGATGGGAAGATCATCCTCAACGGCAAGGCGCTGCTCGGCAGCGACGTCGCGATTCGCGGCGGCGTGCTGCGGCTGCCCGACGGCAACGTCTACCAGCTCGTTCCCGGAACCACCGAGCGCTTCAAGGCCTACCGCGTTCAGCACAACCAGGCGCGCGGCCCGTACAAAGGCGGCATTCGCTACCACCGCGAAGTGTCGCTCGACCTCTTCAAGGCGCTCGCCGCCGAGATGACCTGGAAGACCGCGATCGCCGAGGTCCCGTTCGGCGGCGGCAAGGGCGGGATCCAGCTCGACCCGCGCCAGTACGGCCGCGAGGAGCTCCAGGCGATCTCGCTGCGCTTCATGTACAAGCTCAAGTCGCTGATCGGGCCGAACATCGACATCCCCGCGCCCGACGTCGGCACCAACGGGGAGACGATGGCGCTCTTCCTGCGCCAGTACTCCGACGGTGAGCACGAGCGGCACAACATGCGCGGCGTCGTCACCGGCAAGGACGTGCGGATCGGCGGCAGCGAAGGGCGCACCAAGGCCACCGGCCAGGGCGTGGCGTACTGCATCGAGGACTACTACGCCGAGAAGGGCGAGTCGCTGCGGGGCAAGACGTTCACCCTCCAGGGCTTCGGCAACGTCGGCAGCTGGGGCGCGGAGATTCTCCAGGGAATGGGCGCGCGGCTGCTGGCGGTGAACGACGCCGACGGCACGCTCTACAACCCGGACGGGATCGACGTGCTGGCGCTGATGGCCTACACGACGGATCCGAAGAACCTCAAGCGCTCGGTGGCAGGCTTCCCCGGCGCGCAGCTGATCTCGAAGAAGGACTTCTGGGAGATCCCGGCCGACATCCTGATCCCCGCGGCGCTCGGTGGAGAGATCACTGCCGCGATCGCCGAGAAGCTCAAAGTGAAGCTGGTGGCGGAAGGCGCCAACGGCCCGACCACGCCGGAAGCCGACCGGGTGCTCGAGAAGCGGAAGATCGACCTCATCCCCGACATCATCTGCAACGCCGGCGGCGTGACGGTCAGCTACTACGAGTGGGTGCAGAACAAGCGGATGGAGAGCTGGACGGAGGCCGAGGTGAACAAGCGGCTCGAGTTCGCGCTCAAGCGCAACTACCGGATCATCCGCGACATCGCCCGCAACAACCCGCGCAAGACCGACATGCACGACAGCAAGCGGTACTGCATCGATCGCACGACCGACACCCGCTGCGCGGCGATGATCCTCGCGCTCAAGCGGATCGAGGCGCACTACCAACTGGAAGGCTTCAGCCAGTAGTCGCGCACCACCGCGCACAGTGAAGGCGGCTCCGGGCGAATCTGCTCGGGGCCGTTTTTCTTTTCAGTGCATCACCCGTTCGCGATCGACCAGCAGAAGCGGGTGGTCCTCTTTGGTCTCGTAGGCCACAATGCGCAGCCCGACGCCGCGGCTCGAGCTCTCGCTCTCTCCATCGGCCGACGCATAGTTCAACGCCACCTGGTAGCGCACTTCGCACAAGCAGGTCATCTCGGTGCCGTCTTCCCCGCTGAACGTCACCTTCAGCTTCCCGCCCAGCGACATCGGCTCTCTCGTTTCCACAAAAATTCCGGAGCCACTGATGTTTCTGCCTATCCCCCGCGTCATCCCTTCCGGCGTCGTGAGGTACACGGTGAAGACTTTGTCGAAGCGAAGACTGGTCCGTCGTTCCTTCATCAAGTGGAGTGATCCTTGGTTCGAGGTACCCCAAGGGTAAGTGGTGTGTGGATGTAGGCAACTTATCTATCTGTGACGACATCGACTGGAGAAAACACCTTAATGTTTCGAGCCCTTCTGATTTTTGCCCTCACCCTCCCGCTGGTGGCGCGGGCCGATGTCGACGCGAAGTTCGCCCGGCTGAGGGACACCGCCGAGGCGCTCAGCTCCCTCGGCGCGTTCCTCGACAAGTACGTCGGTGACTGCGGGCCGATCTCCGAGGGCGGCGGCGACTGCAGCAAGATCGCCGAGGGCTTCCGCCGCGGCGCGAACGGGAAAAAGTTCTACATGATCCTCACCGAGGACTCGACGGCGGTGCTGTCGATGGGGGCGTTCAACCCGCAAGGGGGCGAGGTGACCTTCAACCTCACCCCGTTCTTTCCCGGCAGCAACTCGGCGATCACCCACGGGGCTCCGTCGAAGACCGACGCCAACGGCAACCCGGTGCTGCCGTTCATCACCTTCAAAGGGGTGCTGCCCGACACCTGGAACGTGCAGATGATGGCGCGCCAGGTCTCGTCGCGGCAGATGCGGCTGCAGGTGGTCTTCTCTCCGCAGGGGATGTGGGAGCTGCCGAAGAAAGGCGGCGGGAAGATCCGCGGAGTGAGGGCGAAGCTCGAGGCGGTGCTGGTGACGGTCGGCCGCACCGGCGAGCAGGTCGCGCTCTGGATCAACAAGTAGGGCGCGATGAAGAAGCCGCTGGTGATCCTCGGAGTGCTGCTCAGCGTCGGAAGCTGTCTGCTGTGGGGAATGTGCGGGGTGGCGGCGAAGAGCGTTTCCGCGCCGAGTGGAGGTCAGGTGAGCGACGGCTACTGGAACGCGAGCGCAGTCACCGGTGACGGGCGCTACCTCGCGGCGGGAGGCGATCACGCGGCGCTGCTCGAGCTGAGCAGCGGGAAGATCGTCGAGCGGGTCCCGGGGATGGTGAAGGCGGTCGGCGCGGATCAGCGCGAGGCGGTGGTGGTCGGCTACGACGTGGCGTGGCGGCTGCCGGGGAAGACGGCGGTCACTCCGGTGCCGAACCTGACCGGCGACGTGGTGGCGACCACCCCGGAGGGCGGCTGGGTCTCGTGGACCCGCACCGTCTCGGGCCGCAAGTGGAGAGGCCCGGCCACGCTGTTCGTCACCTCCCCGGGCGAGTCGCGGCGGCTGGAGCTGGTGCCGGCGCTGTTCGGGAAGATCGGCGAGGCGCGCGCGCTGCCCACCCCCGACACCTTCGCGGTGCGGGTGGGCGGGGTGCTGGAGGACGGGCGGGTGCTGGCGGTGGCAGGCTGGCAGCCGTCGGTCTCGGGCGGGTCGGTCGAGGAGCTGCCGTGGGGGTTCTTCGCGGTGGACCTGAAGACCGGCGAGGCGTCGGCGCTCACCCTGCCCCTGGGCTCGGACGCGGCGCTCAACCAGAATTGGGTGCAGAAGATCGCCGCCAGCGACGGCGCCGCGTTCCTGGTGGTGGCGGCGCACGACGGCAAGCAGATCTCGGTGGGCTCCTTCGCGCAGGGGGCCGACCGGCCGAGCCGGGTGACGTCGCTGGCTTCGACTGGCGCGGCCAGCGCGGTGGCGAGCTCGCCGAATGGCTCCTGGATCGCGGTGGGCAGCGAGTCGCGCGGCCGCGACAACCCGGCCCAGGCGTGGGTGATCGATCAGGCCGGCGCGGTGATCTGGAAGGCGGAGTTCGGCAAGACGATCGTCGGGCTGCACTTCCTCGACGATCGGTCGCTGGTGGTGACCTCGGCCGAGGCGAAGGCGGTGCGGATCACCCTGCCGGAAGGCAAAGAGCAGTGGCGCACCCCGTAGTGCTCAATCGCGCGGCTTGATCGCGACGTACCGGCTGGTCTCGCCCCGCTGGTAGCGCACCAGCACCGGCTGCCCTGCCCCCCCGAGCGCCAGCGCCTCGGGGACCTGGGAGAGCGCGGTGACTTTGCGCTTGTTCACCTCGGTGATCACATCGCCCGGCTGCAGCCCGGCCAGGTCCGCCGGGCTGCCGGGCAGCACCGCCTCGACCAGCACTCCGCCCTCGAGGGCGAGCTCGCGCGCGGTGTTGGGGGGCAGATCTCTGAGCATCGCCCCGATCGGGTCGACCTTCGAGCCGCTGCCGATCCCCGCCAGGGTCGACGCCGCCGGCCGCGCGCTCAAGGTGGCGCTGACGTCGATCGAGGTCTTCCCCCGCAGCAGCGACAGCTTCACCGCCGTCCCCGGAGCCAGCAGCGCGATCCGCCGCAGCAGCTGCAGGTAGGACTCGACCTGCCGCCCGCCGACGCCCACCACCTTGTCCCCGGGCTGGATGCCGGCCTTCGCCGCCGGGCTGCCCTGGTAGACGTCGGTGACGACCGCGGCCTTGTTCGCGCCCTCTCCCATTTCCTGGATGTTGACCCCCAGCCAGCCCCGCTCGGCGCGGCCGTTGGCGAGCAGGTTGGGCAGCAGATCCTTCACCAGGTTGATCGGCACCGCGAACCCGATCCCCTGGCCCTGGCTGATCACCGCGGTGGTGACCCCGACCACGTCGCCGCGCATGTTGAACAGCGGGCCCCCTGAGTTGCCGGGGTTGATCAGCGCGTTGGTCTGGATGAACTCGTCGAACGGCCCCACCCCAATCACCCGCTCGCGCGCGGAGATCAACCCGTGGGTGACCGAGGTGTCGAGCCCGAACGGGTTGCCGATCGCCACCACCCAGTCGCCGACCTCGAGCCGATCGGAGTCGCCGAGGAAGACGGTCGGCAGGCTGCCGGCCCCCGCTCCGGAAAGCCGCAGCAGCGCCAGATCGGTCGAGGCGTCGCGCCCCACCACCTTGGCGTCGAGCTCGCGGCCATCGGCCAGCCGCACCCGGATCGACTGGGCGCGCTCGACCACGTGGCTGTTGGTGACCACCAGCCCCTCGGCGTTGATCAGAAAGCCCGAGCCGAGCGAGCGCGAAGTGCCCTGGTTGGTGGTGGCGACGTTCACCACCCCCGGGCGCACCGCCTTCACCAGCGGAGCGAGCGAGGTGGGCGGGACGAAGTCCGGCAGGGGGTTGTTGCCCGGCCGCTCGCGCCACAGCTTGCCGCCCGGCCTGGCCGGGGCCTCGGCGGGCTTCGGGGCCTCGGGCTGCTGCCGCACCTTCTCGCGGGCCCAGTCGGTGACGTCATCGGCCTGGGCGGCCGCGGCGACCAGCAGCAGCGGGAGGATCCAACGGAGCATGCGGCGGTATCTAGCAGCCCCGATTTTTCCCGTAACCTTTCGCCGCGACTCGGGCCAAGGTGACGGCCATGCGCCTCGCCCTCTGCTGTGCCGGTCTGCTGCTGGGCCTCAGCGGTTGTGGGGCACAGGTCATCAAGGGGGCCGGACCACCGGGCACTGTGTGCGACGGCGCCGGCTGCAGCAGCTGCACCGACACCCAATGCGCGTGCGCCTCGGGGACCTGCAACGTGTTTACCGGTGCGAACGCGGAGCTCGCCTGCACCGGCACCGCGGTCTGCAAGGGCCCGGTCGGGACGGGCGCGAAGGTCACCTGCAGCAACAGCGCGAAGTGCGACCTCAGCACCTCGAGTGCGAGCTTCGTCTGCGACAACAGCTCGGACTGCGAGCTGAAGGTCGGCAGCGGAACCACCGTGGTCTGCAGCAACTCGGCCGACTGCAGCGTGTCGTGTACCGGCGCGTGCACCGTCACCTGCAACGAGAGCGCGACCTGCCGCTGCGACGGGGCGGGCTGCTCGGTCAGTTGCGCGAGCGGGAGCCCGACTGCGTGCCCGTCGAACGGCTTCGTCTGCAACCAGGCCTGCTAGGTCAGGCCCGGGCAGGCTCGATGTAGCGGGCGACCTTCGCCTTGCCGGGGCGGATCACCTTCCCCTTCGAACGGTAGGCGGGGCGGACGACCTCGGTGATCACTCCGTCCTGCTCGCGCTCGGCGGTGACTTCGATGTCCACTGCCTCGGCGAGCTGGGGATCGAACTGCTGGCCGATCAGCTCGACCCGCTCGAAGCCCTTTCCCTCGAGCTTCTTCACCATCTTGTCGCGAATCAGCTTCACCCCTTCGTACAGCTTCGAGCTGTCGGGAGTGCGCAGGCTCATGTCCAGCTCGTCGATCGCCTCGATCAGCGTCACCGCGATCTCGGCCTTCTCGACGTCGATCATCCGCTCGCGCTCGCGCTGCAGCCGCAGCTTGAAGTCCTCCCGATCCCGCTCACCCGCCTGGTAGGCACGGGCCAGCTCGTCGATGCGCTTGCGGGCCGCCGCCAGCTCTTCGAGGAGGCGGTCGGGGTCGAGCGCGGGAGGCGCCTGCTGGGCCTCGGTCTGGGGGTCTACTTCGGAGTTCACGTCGCTCATGGCTGCTTCAACGGTAACCATCCGAAACGACGTGTCAATCAAGCCAGGGCGGCTTTGATCTGCCCGATCAGGAACAGCGAGCCGGCCACCAGCACGATCTCCTCGGGTTGGGCGGCGGCCCGGGCGGCGGCCAGCGCCTCCTTCGGCGACCCGAACGCCTCGACCTTCCGGCAGAGGGTCCGG
>JAGSPQ010000978.1 GCA_018262385.1 Myxococcaceae bacterium
CAGCTGCGGGTCGGCGGCGGCGCGAAGCACCTGATCGGCGTACTCGCGGAACTGAAAGAGCACCGTGCCGGCGGCCATCCGTGCGGCGTAGGTGTTGGCGGCGACGACCTCGGCGGTGAGCTGCCGTTCCTGGCGCTGCGCCACCAGCACCGCGGTGGGCATCGCCACCAGCAGCGCCAGGCAGATGCCGGCGGCCACCGGGTGGCGGCGGGTCCAGCGCCACAGCCGCTCGAGGCGTCCAATCGGGCGCGCCTGGATGTTCTCGCCTTCGAGGAAGCGCTCGAGATCCGCGGCCAGCCCGTAGGCCGAGCCGTAGCGAAGCTCCGGCTGCTTCTCGAGGCACTTGAGGCAGATCGTCTCGAGGTCCCGATCGATGGTGGGATCGAGGGTGCGCGGGGCCAGCGGCTCGGCGTTGATCACCAGTTGCCGGATCTCTTCCGCCGAGCCGCCGGCAAAGGGCGGGCGGCCGGTGAGCAGCTCGTAGAAGATCGCCCCCAGGCCGTAGAGATCGGTGGCGGTGGTGACGCTCTGCGCCTCTCCGCGCGCCTGCTCGGGGGACATGTACGCCGGGGTGCCGACGATGGTGCCCGAGCGGGTCAGCTCGCGCGCGTCGTCCACCCGCTTGGCGGTGCCGAAGTCGGAGACGTACGGCGTCCCTTCCTTGTCGAGCAGGATGTTCGCGGGCTTCAGGTCGCGGTGGAGGACTCCGCGCTGGTGCCCGTAGTGGACCGCCCGCGCCAGCACCTTCAGCAGCTCGCACGCGCGCAGCGGGTCGCCGCGCAGGCGGGGCAGGTGGTCGGCGAGGCTGCCCCCCTCCATCAGCCGCATGGTGAAGAACGGCGAGCCCTCGTGCTCTCCAATCTCGTAGATCGGGACGATGTTCGGGTGGTCGAGCATCGCGGCCCGATCGGCTTCGTCGCGAAAGCGCTGATGCTCCGCGTCGTCTGCCAGCAGCCCGCCAATCACTCTCTTCAGGGCGACGATCCGCCGATCGAGCCCGAGCTTCCGGGCCTTGAAGACGACCCCCATTCCGCCCCGCGCGATCCGCTCGAGCAGCTCGTAGTCGCCCAGGCGCGTTCCCGCCGCGGGCTCGGGCAGCTCGGGCAAGGGCAGCAGCGCGCCGCTCAGCAGACACTTCGGACACAGCCCGCCCAGCGCGTCGGCCACGAGCTGGGTTGCGCACCGCGGGCAGGGGCTGAGAAGGGTCATTGCCGCCGGGTGAAGAAAAGAACGCGCGAGGTTACGGGGCCCTCACAGGTCGTCCCCGAGCCGGCGGATCTCTTCCTCGACCTCCTCGGGGCTCTCGACCGTCTCGGCGACCGCGGCCCGCAGCAGCTCGCCGTACTTCTTTCGGAAGCGGTGGGCGGCCACCTTCACCGCCGCCTCGGTCATCTCGAGGTCTTTGGCGATCTGCGCGTACGGGCCGTCGGCTTCGCCGACCAGGGTGCCCTTCAGCCGCTCGAACAGCGCCTCGTTTCCGCGCTCGACGTAGGTGCTCTTCAGCGTGGCGAGCACCCCCTCGAGCAGCAGCAGGGTCCACCGCCGCTGGTAGAGCTTCTCGGGCGTCAGCTCGTGGGACGGCTCGAGCCGGTAGCGGCCCTCGGCGTCCTCGGCGTCGATCGAGAGGGTGGGCAGCCCGCCGCCGCGCTTCAAGGCCGTCTGCCGATCGTGCTCGTTGGCGAGGAAGTGCTTCACGCAGGCGAGCAGCCAGCTGCGGAAGCTCCCCCGGTCGGGATTGGCGCTGGCGAGATCGTTGCGCTCCAGCAGGTCGGTGAAGAACCCCTGGGTCGAATCGAGGGCCTGCTCGGACGCTGCGCCCCGGCGGCGGACGAAGGCGTAGACCGGGTACCAATACAGGCGGCAGAGCGTCGAGAGCGCGACCCGAGACTCGATCGTCTGCTTCTGACCGGCCGCGCGGACGAGGCTCCACCGGGTGGTGGTGAACCTTCGCGGCTGCTGGAACTCGGGATCCCCCACCGGGCCGGAGCATACGCCTTTGGGGTGGAGCAGAAGGCGGCTACAGCTTCCAGCTCTGCAGTTGCGCCCGCTGCGCGTCCGCCCTGGTGCTCTTGGTCGCCGCCACCAGCTTCTCGTTGAGCGTGACCAGCCGCTCGGTGAGCTGCTCGGAGAGGTTGCAGACGATCTTCATCGCCCCCACGTTCCACACCTCGAGCAGCTTGCGGAAGGTGCGAGACGGAATCCGGACCACCAGCACCTCGCTCTCGGCCCTGGCGGAGGCGCTGCGCCGGTGACCACCGCCGAACAGGCTCAGCTCGCCGAGCACCTCTCCGGTGCCCAGCGCGGCGAGGGCGTGTTCGTCCTTCGTGATCTGGACCCGGCCCTGCGCGATGAAGAACAGCGCGTCGGCGAGGTCGCCCTGCTTGAACACGTGCGCGCCCTTGGCCACCTGGCGGTCCTCGGCGATCGCGAGGATCTCGTCCAGCTCGGCCTCGGTGAGGCCCCGGCACAGCGGGGAAGCGCCCAGTCGGCGACGGCGGGTGTGGGGAGCATCCATCGGCCGCGCACGCTACCCGAGCGGGCCCGACCCGGACAGCCGCGAGACCAGCTCGGTGCGCGAGCGGAGCCCCAGC
>JAGSPQ010000979.1 GCA_018262385.1 Myxococcaceae bacterium
GTCGTAGACCCCGATCGAGAGCTTCGGGGAGCTGCCGTCGGCCGGGGTGCGCATGAAGGCGTTGTTGCGCACCGCATGGTCCTGCGACTCGGCGAGCAGCCGGTCGCCCCCGCGGCCGCCGCGGCCCTTGTTGTCGGCCTGGGCGTTGCCCGCCGCCTCGGTGAAGCCGACGTCGTAGAACCAGTCGTGGAGGAAGTTGAGGGTGTAGAAGAGCTGGGTCGTCCCCGCCTGCTGCTGGCTGCTGCTGCCCGGCGCGGCGCCGAGATCGTAGCTCGCCCCGAACACGCCTCCGTCGGCGACGGCGCGGACGTCGCCGGCGCCAAAGCCGTCGGGCGCGACGAGGTCGGCGTAGGCGTCGACGTTGTTGCCGGTGCACTCGGTCGCTCCGGCCGGCAGCCAGGGATCGAGGGTCGAGATCGGCCCGTGGTCGAGGGTGACCAGCGACGGCGCGGTCCACGTCGCCTGCCAGCCGTCGGGCTTGCCGGTGGGGTGGGGCGAGGGAGCGCCGCCCTGCGGGCCGTCGTACGGCTGGTGGAGCCCCGCCGGGTCGGCCCACACCCGGTAGGAGGAGTCGTGATCGAGGCTCTGGCGGAAGAGCAGCGCCCCGTCGCGGGCCGAGATCACCAGCGCGAAGGCCTCTGCCCCCTCGAGCTCGACGTACCAGGCGGGCTCGAGCCGGTCGGGGAGGGCGAACGCCACCTGGCGCGTGCGGCCTCGAGCGGCGGCGCTCGACCACCACCGATCGCCGTCGCGGGGAGGCAGGCTGAGCCACGCGGCGCCGGGCAGGGCGAGCGAGAGCGCGTCGCGGTCGCTCAGGAGGAAGTCCAGCCGGGTCGGCTGGAAGGCGATCGCCGGCAGCCCGCCGAACATCGCCACCGCGCGGTAGTCGCGGTCCATCACCACCGACAGCCGGTGAAGGAACACCGGCACCTCGCCGAGCTGGGCGCGGAAGCTCACCACCACCGCGCCGGCGCCCACGTCGTGTAGCTGCTCGAGCGGAGTGGTCGAGAGCAGCGCGGGGCTGATCCCGAAGCGGTGGGCCTCGGCGGCGAGGTGCGCGCGCGCCGCCGACTCGGCCGACTGCCCGCGCACCCGCGGACTGGGCGCGCCGACGTCGCGCTCGAGCCAGGTGACCGACGGCGCACCGAAGACCGACAGGCCGATGAGCAGCGCGACCGGCGTTTCGAGCAGAGGGTTCAAAGCGGGACAGGCTGTAGAGGCGAGCGCCTTTCAGCAGCCAGAAGCATGGCTGAAGGCGTGGCTGGATGCACGACGACGCTGCCACGACAATTGCGCCCCGTCACCCGCTGGACATCGATGCACCGCTGGTTCAAGCGGCCCGGACTCCTCGCGTCGGGCTGGCCTTGCGATTGCTGTCGGCCATGTCGCTCGGGAGGGCGAACAACGATGACTCGAATCTATCGCGCGATGGTCTACCTGGTGACGTTCGCGGTGCCGGTGGTGATCGCCGCCTGCTACGGGCCGGCGTACCGCTACCGCAAAGGCGGCAAGGTGCTCGACAAGGTCACCCGGGATCCGATCTCGCAGATCGACGTCAGCTGCACGACCGCTGCCGGCACCGCGGGGCCTTCGCGCACCGGCAGCTCGGGCCAGTACACGATCGCGTCTGACGAGGCGTGCCTGACGATGACGGCGGTCGACCACCTGGGGCCCTACGACGCAGGGGTGGCGACCGACGCGGGCTCGAGCGATGCCGGCCCCGGCGAGCGGACGGCCCGGTACGCGCCCATGAGCGCCGCCGCCAACTCTCCGGACGGCGTGCAGGACCTCGAGATGGATCGGTCGAACTGACCGATGCCCGGAACCCTGGGCCGCGCGCTTCGGGGGCTCGCCCACCCGCTCTACAAGTCGCTCGAGTCGCGGGCGCGCGTGCTGCGGTACCTGTTCATCGAGATCACCCAGCGCTGCAACCTCGAGTGCCTGCACTGCGGGAGCGACTGCGGCCGCGACGCCCAGCTGCCTGAGCTGTCGACCGACGAGTGGGTCGCGTTCTTCCGGTACCTGGGCGAGCACTTCGATCGGCGCGAGCTGCTGCCGGTGGTGACCGGGGGCGAGCCGTTCTGTTGCCCGGACTTCGACCGGGTGTTGGGGGCGCTGCGCGAGAGCGGCTTCGCCTGGGGCCTGGTCTCCAACGGCTGGGCGCTGAACCCGGCCAACGTCGACAAGGTCCTCGCCCACGGGCTGCAGAGCCTGACGGTGAGCCTCGATGGGCTCGAGGGCTCTCACGACTGGCTGCGCAACAAGCGCGGCTCGTTCGAGCGCACCCGCGCCGGGATCCGCACCGCGGTGGCCGCCGACCTGCCGTTCTTCGACATCGTCACCTGCGTCAACCCCCGCAACCTGCGCGAGCTGCCCGAGGTGCTCGCGCTGCTGCGCAGCCTGGGCGTGAAGATGTGGCGGTTGTTCACCATCTTTCCGAAGGGGCGCGCGAAGACCAACGAACAGCTGCGGCTGAACGAGGAGCAACTGCGCGAGCTGTTCGCGTGGATCGCGAAGGCCCGCCGCGAGCTGGACGGCGAGGACTTCCTGCTCCAGTACAGCTGCGAGGGGTACCTGCCGTCGGCGGT
>JAGSPQ010000980.1 GCA_018262385.1 Myxococcaceae bacterium
TGCTCGCCTTCCTTGAGCCCATCGAGGATCTCGACCTCGGTGTCGGAGGAGATCCCGGTGCGGACCCGGCGCAGGTGGGCCTTTTTCTCGGCGTCGACCACGAACACGATCTTGGCGAACGCCTCCGAGCTGCGGGGGGCCTTGAGCGCGCCCTGCTCGATCGGAGGGGCGAGGTCGCTGAGCATCTTCTCCGGGCGCACCGTCACCGCCTGCACCGGCACCGTCACCGCCGCGTCGCGGAAGTCGGCCTTCACCCGCACCTCGGCGCTCATCCCCGGCAGCACGCCGGGAGGCCGGGCGGTGAGCGCGATCGTCACCGGGAAGTTGGTGGTCTCCTGCTCGCTGCCCGCGTTGCGGATCAGCGCCTTCTGGGCGATCTCGATCACCGTGCCCGAGAAGGTCTGGCCCTCGAGCGCGTCGACCTTCACCTCGGCCGGCTGTCCCGCCTTGAGGTGCACCACCTCGTGCTCCCCGACCTCGATCTTCACCTCCATCGTCGCCAGCGCCGCGATCGTCATCACCACGTCTTCCGAGAAGTCGCTGCCGCGCACCCGCTCGCCGACCTCGCGGGTCAGCTCGATCACCGTGCCGTCGATCGGCGAGCTGAGCGTCGTCTTCGACAGATCGTTCTGCGTCTCCTCGAGCCGGGCCGAGGCCTGGGTCGCGCGATCCTTCACTCCCCCGAGCCGGGCGAGCGCGGTGTCGCGATCGGCGGTCGAGCGCTCGAGCTCGGCCTTCGACGCCATCCCCTTCTCGACCAGCCCGGCGACCCGGATCACTTCCGCCGATGAGCGATCGACCTCGACCTGCGAGGCCTGCACGTCGGCCCGGGCCGCGCTGAAGGCCGCCTGGGCCTGCTTCATCGAGGCGTCGTACTTCCGCTTGTCGAGCTTGCCGAGCACCTGGCCCCGGGTGACCTGCTCGCCTTCCTTGATGTTCAGCTCGATC
Source organism: Myxococcaceae bacterium (assembly GCA_018262385.1). GTDB lineage: Bacteria > Myxococcota > Myxococcia > Myxococcales > Myxococcaceae > JAGSPQ01. The sequence continues at coordinate 949 of JAGSPQ010000980.1, forward strand.
AGATCCCCCGAGAGGTTGCTGGAGATCTTCACCGTCGTGGCCGCCTGGACCTTGCCGGCGCCGGTCACGGTGCGGGTGATCGGCCCCACCTTGGCCTTCCCCAGCTGAACCTCGACCGACGGCGGCGGCTTCTCGCGCAAGCCGCTGAACGCGATCGCGCCGACCCCGACCACGATCAGCGCGGCAATCATTCCCTTCCACCAGGTCATCGCGTTCCCCTCGTCATCACAGTGGCGCTCCCACGATCCGACCGAGGCTGGCGCGGGCGATCTCGACGTCGATCCGCCCCTGCACCTGGGTCAGCTGCGTCTGGGTGAGCTTGATCTGCGCGTCTCGCACCTCGAGGGTCGAGCCGGCACCGGCGTTGAACCGTTCTTCGGCGAGCTTCAGCGCCAGCTCGGCGATCGCGCGGTTGCGCTCGGCGAGGGTGGCGATCTTCAGCTGGGCGTCGAGCGCGGCCGAGGTGCGGCGGATCTCCGCGGCCAGCTCGCGCTCGGCCTGCGACTGCTGCAGCTCGGTGGTGCGCAGATCCGAGCTCGCCCGGCTCACCTGCGCCTGGGTCGCGAAGCCGCTGAAGAGGTCCCACTGCATCACCAGGCCGAAGCTCAACCCGTTTTGATAGGTCGGCTCGATGAAGAACGGCTCGGCGCCGGTCGAGGTGCGGTTGTAGGCCGCGGTGGCCGACACCCTCGGCAGATAGGCGGCGTGGGCGACCTCGAGCGACAGCTTCGAGGCGCGCTGCTGGCTGGCGAGCGCCTTGAGCAGCGGCCGGTGCTCGCGGGCCAGGCTCAGCGCCGCGCCCGCCTCCGGGCCGGGCCCAGGCGCTCCGAGCAGCGAGGCCGGCGCGACCGCCTCGACCTCGGCAGTCGGGCGCGCGAGCCAGTTGAGCAGATCGACCTGGGCCGACACGATCGCCTGCTGCGAGCGGACCACCTGGATCTGGTCATTGCCCAGGTTCACCTCGGCATCCAGCGCGTCCCGCTTCTGGCCCCGGCCCGCCTCGAACAGCGAGCGGGCCCGCTCGAGCTGCTGCTGGCTGCGATCGACGGTCTGCTTGAGCACCTCGAGCGCCTGCTGGGCCCGCAGCAGCTCGAAGAACCGGCGCTCGGCCTCGAACTGGCTGGCGAGCCGCTGCTCGTCGAGCTGCCCCTGGGACGCCTCGGCGGCCGCGCCGGACTGCGCGATCTGATTCCACCAGCGCCCGCCGTCGTAGATCAGCTGGTTGATCGCCAGCCCGAGCAGGAAGTTGCCCCGGCTGCCGCCCAGCGAGTCGGGGTTGCGGGATCCATCGGGGGCATACCCGGTGCGCTGGTCGCTGAAGACGCTGCCTCCCAGCTGCCCCTGCATCGACAGCTGGGGGTAGATCACCGCCTTCGCGGTGGTGACGTTCGCCTGGGCCCGGGCCACGTCGAGCTCCGCCTGAAGCGCGGCGAGGTTGTCCCGCGAGGCCGCGCGGACCTCGTCGAGGGTGATCGGAGCTGCGAGCACCTGCGCCACCACCAGCCAACCGATCACTTCGACTCTCCGATCATTCCCGGCAGGCCGACGAGGATCGCGGCCGCGAACAGCACGTAGAGCAGCAGCCCCAGGAGCACCCCGCGCCAGGGGGAAAGCTTCGTCGCCGCGGCGAAGCCCAGGCC
>JAGSPQ010000172.1 GCA_018262385.1 Myxococcaceae bacterium
TGGGCGGCGCGATCACCGCGGTGCTGCAGCCGGAGAACCGGGGCCAGGGCGCGGCGATGAACGCCGGGTTCAAGGCCGCCCGGGGCGAGGTGATCTTCTTCCTCGACGCCGACGATCACCTCTACCCGCAGGCGGTCTCGAAGGTGATTGCCGCCTGGGCGCCGTGGGTGGCGCTGGTGCAGTTCCGGCTCGACCTCGTCGATCCGGAAGGGGTTGCCTTCGACGTCTACCCGGCGCCCGAGGTGTCGTTCGACAGCGGCAACGTGGTGCGGCTGCTGCTGACCACCGGCCGGTTCGAGGCGGCGGTGACCAGCGGCAACGCGTTCTCCCGGCGGACGCTGGAGGCGATCCTCCCGATTCCCGAGAAGGACTTTCGGATGTCGGCCGACGGGTACCTGGTGACGGTCGCGCCGCTGGTGGGCTCGGTGGTGTCGATCGACGAGCCGCTGGGCGCCTACTGCCAGCACGGGAACAACTCGTGGGCCGGCATCCGCGCCAGTGGAGAGAAGTTCCGCAAGCTGCTCGCGCACGACGCGCAGCGGTACCGCGCGCTGACCCAGAAGGCGTTCGATCTGGGGCTGGAGGTCGCCCCCGATCTCGGCAGCCGGGATCACCGGCACGTCGCCAACCAGGTGGCGTCGCTGACGCTCGATCCGGATCAGCACCCGGCTCCTGCCGACTCGCGGCTGAAGCTGGCCTGGCGGGGGGTGAAGGCCTCGCGGCGCGCGCGCCTGCCGCTCGCCCGGCGCGCGCTGCTCGGCGGGTGGTTCGCCGCCAGCGGGGTCCTGCCCAGGGCGTTGGCCCGGCCGCTGGTGTCCTGGTACCTGGACAAGGTCTCTCGCCCGCGGATCGTCCAGAAGATGCTGCACGCGCTTCGCCGCGTCAGTCGATGAGCAGGCTCGCGCGGCGCGACTCGGACCACGCCGCCAGCCCCACCCCGCCCAGCACCACCGCGGCGCCGACCGCGCGGGTCCAGCCGGGCGTCTCGTGGAGGATCGGGATCGCCAGCAGGGTAGAGAACACCGGCTCGCCGAGGATCGCGATCGCCACCAGCCCCGCCGAGGTGTGCTTCAGCGCCCAGTTGAACAGCGAGTGGCCCAGCAGCTGGGGGACGAGGGCGAGCGCGGCGAACAACAGCCAGGTCTCGGCCGGGAAGGCGACCAGCGGGTCGCCCGCGAGCGCCGCCGCGCCGAGCAGGCAGACCCCGGCGATCGGGTAGACGACGCCGATGTACGCCACCAGCCCGAGCTGGGCGCGGGCGTGGCGGCCGATGGTGAGGTAGATGGCGCCGAAGATCGCTCCCGCCAGCGCCAGCGCGTCGCCCTGCAGCGCCCGGGCGTCGAGGCCGAAGTCGGCGCCGGCGATCAGCAGGCTGCCGCCGATCGCCACCGCCATCGCGACCAGGGTCAGCGCGCGCGCCTTCTCTTTGAGCAGCAGCGCCGAGAGCAGCGCGACCCACACCGGGGTGGTGGTGACCAGCGCGACGCTGCTGGCGACGGAGGTCAGCTTGAGCGAGGTGATCCAGGTGCCGAAGTGGAGCGCCAGCGCGACTCCCGAGCCGAGCAGGAACCACCGGACGCGGGTCGAGGTGCGCCGCAGCTCGGCGCGGTGCCCCAGCCAGGCGTAAGGGAAGACCAGCGCGCCGGCGAGGCACAGCCGCCAGGCGGCGATGGTCAGCGGCGGAGCGTCGGCGAGCCGGACGAAGATCGCCGCCCACGAGACGGCGAGCACGCCGATCACCAGGCAGAGGGCGACCCGGGGACTCATCGGCGGCCCGAAGGCTCAGCCCTCACGGAACTTTCGGCTCGCCTCGACCACCGAGCGGTAGTGCGCCAGCTCCGCCTGGGTCTGCGCGTCGCTCCAGCCCAGCTTGCGCTGCAGCCGGGCGGCGACCCTGGGGGCGATCGCCAGGCCCTGGTCGCGGGCGCGCAGCACCAGCGGGATCCGCCGGGTGAGGACGTCGTCGAGGGTGAGGGCGAACTCGTTCTCGATCGCCTCGTCGATCTGGGCGGTCAGGTAGGGCAGCTCGGGATCCAGCGGCTCGGCGCAGCTGGGGTCCGCCTTGACCCGCGCGGCGACCGCGGCGCTGCGGGTCCCGAAGGTGTTCGCCAGGTGCTGGGCCGCGGCGGGCGGAATCCCTTCGGCCTCGAGCGGGCCGGCGAGCGCGGCGAGCTGCTCGTCGGACTCCAGGCCCACCGAGCCGGGCAGAAAGCGATCCTGGGTGGTCGACGGCTTCTGCTGGCCCAGCTGCTCCATCGCCCGATCGACCACCTCGAACGCGATCCGCCGGTAGGTGGTGAGCTTGCCGCCGGCGATGGTGAGGAAGCCGGGCCGCTCGAACATCATGTGCTCGCGCGAGACCTGCGAGGCGCCGACCCCTTCGTCCTCGGGCTTGAGCAGCGGGCGCAGCCCCGACCAGGTGGCCAGCACGTCGTCGAGGGTCAGCCTGGCGTTGGGGAAGTAGTGGTTGCCGATCTCGAGCAGGTACTCGGCGTCGGCGCGGTCGGCGTTCACCTCGTCCGGGTTGCCGCTGAAGAAGGTGTCGGTGGTGCCGATCACCGTCCGGCCCAGCCCCCACGGAATCGCGAACACTGCGCGGCCATCGCGCGGGCCGAGCATCATCAGCGCGTGGCGCACCGGCAGCCGCTTCGCGTCGAGCACCACGTGGGTGCCCTTGGTCGGGGTGAGAATCGGCTTCTCGCCGACGAGCGCGCGCACCTCGTCGCTCCAGGGGCCGGTGGCGTTGATCACCAGCTTCGCCCGGACCTCGATCGCCGCCCGCTCGCCTTCCGGGTTCTCGTCGTGGGCGGTGACGCCGACGATCCGCCCGGTGGGGTCCTTGAGCAGCGCGCCGGCGCGGACGTGGTTGAGCACCACCGCCCCCAGCGCCTGGGCGTCGATCGCGTTCTCGAGGGTGAGCCGCGCGTCGTCGGTGACGCAGTCGTAATAGAGGATGCCGCCGCTCAGGCCTTCCTTCTTCAGCTCGGGCTCGTGCTGGAGGGTGCGGGTGGCGCCGAAGGTGCGGTGGTTGCGGTAGCTGCCGAACAGGCACAGCGCGTCGTAGATCCACAGGCCGAGGTCGAGGGTCACCAGCCAGCGGCGATCGCCCTTGAAGCGGGTGACGAGGAACGACTGCGGCCGCACCAGGTGCCGCGCGCGGCTCATCAGCAGCTTGCGCTCGCTCACCGACTCGAAGACCAGCTTGAACTCGGCCTGCTCGAGGTAGCGCAGCCCGCCGTGCACCAGCTTGGAGGACTTGCTCGAGGTGCCGGCGGCGAAGTCGAGCTTCTCGATCAAGCCGACCTTCAGCCCGCGCAGCGCGGCGTCCCGGGCGATCCCGCAGCCGGTGATTCCTCCTCCGACCACCACGATGTCGAACGACTCGTCGGCGAGCGCCTTCAGGGCGCGCTGTCGTGATGCAGAGCTCAAATCTTCCGGCGCTTCCCGGTGCGTTTGTAGGTGAGGTAGTCCGAGAGGATGGTGCCGTGATCGAAGCAGAGCTCTTTGGGCAGCTCGTCGAGGGTGAACGCCTTCGCGTCGGCCGCGTCGTCGCTGCCCGACGGCTCGCCGTCCGCCCAGCCGATGTAGACGGTGCTCACGGTGTGCTTGCGCGGATCGCGGGCGGGATCCGAATAGGTGAAGAACTGCTCGGACAGGTCGACGTCCAGCCCGGTCTCTTCTTTGACTTCCCGGACGCAGGCGGCGTGGAGCGGCTCGCCTTCATCCACGAACCCGCCGGGCAGCGCCCAGCCGATCGGCACGTTCTTGCGCATGATCAGGACGATGCGGTCGCGCGGCAGCTCGACGATGCAGTCGACGGTGGGAATCGGGTTCTTGTACGCGGCCATGGCGCGCCCTCTTAACCCCAGAGCCCGACCGGGTTAAGCCGGATCGCGAGGGTATTTTGCGCGCCATGGGCTCGACGCGAACCGGGTCAACCCGGTGCTTCGGAAGCCGCGCCGGGTGCGGAGGCGTATTCCAGGAGCCGCTCCAGCGCTGCCAGCTCGACCGGCTTGGCAAGGTGAGCGTCGAAGCCTGCATTCAGCGCCCGGCGCTGGTCGTCGGGCTGGGCATAGCCGGTCAAGGCCACGAGGTAGGCCGCAGCAGTCGCAGAGTCCCTGCGGAGCGCACGGGCGACCGCATACCCGTCCATCCCGTCAGGCAACCCGATGTCGCAGATGACGATCTGGGGTCGGAACCCGACCGCCCCGGCCAGCCCGGCCCGGCCGTCGTAGGCGACGGCGACCTGGTGGCCCGACAGCTCGAGCGCCTCAGCCAGGCTGTCGGCCGCATCCCGGTTGTCCTCGATCACGAGCACTTTGCGTTTCGGGCTGACGGCATCCGGGGGTGGCAACGAAGGCTGCGCGAGCGCCCCACCCGCGGCGAGCGGGAGCTTGACGGTGAAGCGAGCGCCTCGCCCGGGCCCGTCGCTCTGGGCGCTCACCTCGCCGCCATGCAGCTCGACCATGCACTTCACGAGCGCCAGCCCGAGTCCGAGCCCGCCGCGACTGCGGTCGAGGCTGCGATCCGCCTGGGCGAAGGGCTCGAAGAGCTTCTGGAGGGTCTCCGGGTCGAGGCCAAGGCCCGTGTCGGCGACCCCCAGCACCGCGCGATCCCCGGCCTGAGTGAGCGACACCGAGACCTTGCCGTCCACTGGAGTGAACTTCGCCGCGTTGTTGAGCAGGTTTCCGACGACCTGGGCGAGGCGCGCCGGGTCTGCGTCGATCCAGACCGGGTCGTCAGGCACCGTGACGGTGACGTCGTGGCCCTCGAGAAGGGTGCGGTGGTCGTCAACGATTGAGCGCAGCGCGTCAGCAAGGTCCAGCCGCGTCCGCTGGAGTCGGACCTTGCCGCTGCTGATCCGCGTGACATCGAGGAGGTCATCAACGAGGCGGGTGAGGTGACTCACCTGCCGGTCGATGACCGAGTGCGCTCGACGCGCCTGCTCTCCGCCCGGCGTGGCCCGCTCGAGGATGGAGAGGCTGTTGCGGATGGGGGTGAGCGGGTTGCGAAGCTCGTGCGAGAGCACGCCGAGGAACTCGTTCTTGCGGCGGTCCGCCTCGCGCAGCGCTTCCTCGGCCTGCTTGCGTTCGGTGATGTCCTGCACCGCGCCGATCAGCCGGCGAGGCCGGCCCGCGTCGTCGAAGATGCCCTCGCCGTGTTCCCACACCACGCGCTCGGTGCCGTCGCGGCGAACGATGCGGTGCTCGAGGCTGTAGGGGCTCCGAGTGGCGAGGGCCCGCGCGACTGCCTGCTCGACGCGGGCGCGATCCTCGGGATGCACCCGCTCGAAAAAGAGGGCGATGCTGGCCGGCACTTCGTCCGGTCGGTAGCCGAAGATGCGGAAGACCTCGGGCGACCAATGGAGCGGATTGGCGTTGAGATCGTCGAGGTTGGAGTAGTCGATCCACCATGCGCCCAGGCTGGCCATCTGGCCCGCCTGCGCGAGCACGGCTTCACTGCGCCGCATCGCCTCCTCGGCCCGCTTGCGCTCGGTGACGTCCTCGAACATGACGAACACCTTGTCGGCGACGGGAACCCCGAAGATCCGCGTGGTCTTGACCGAGCCGTCCTTGCACGTGACCTGATACTCGCGACCTTCGATCTCCTGGTGCTCCGCCAGGGCTCTCTGGGTGAGCCCCGTCCAGGTCGAGATCACCTCGCGGCGGTAGCTCTCATCCGGATAGGCCCGGGCGAACCACTGTTCGATGGTCGGAATGTCCGCCGGGCTGTAGCCGAAGGTCTTCTGCGCCTTGCGGTTGAGGTACTCGATCGTCCCGTCCAGATCGGAAATGGCCATCGACAAGGGGGCATGCTCGAGGATGGCCCGAAGGCGCACTTCGCTGGTCCGCAGCCTTTCCTCGGCCTGCTTTTGCTCGGTGATGTCGTTGAAGATCTCCGCCGTGCGGACGATCTGGCCGCTCGCGTCCCGCACGACACTGCTCATCACCTGGGCCCACACGACCTGTCCGTCTTTGCGCACCACGCGCTTTTCAATCGACGGCGGCGCGTGGCCCTCCCGCACCGCGCGGAGGTACTCCCGGTCGCGATCCCGGTCGTCGGGGTGGCTCAGATCCGTGGGCCCTTTGCCCGCGAGCAGCTCTTCGCGGCTGTAGCCGGTGATCTCGCAGTAGCGGTTGTTGACGCGGGTGTAGCGGCCCGCCAGATCGAGCTGCACCGCGCCGACGCCGGCGTTTTCAAAGAACGCCCGGAACTCTTCCTCGCTTTGCCGCAGCGCCTCCTCCGCCTGCTTGCGCACGGTGATGTCGCGCACCACGCTGATCAGCGAGCGGGTTCCGCCCATCGTCGCCCCCCGGGAGCTGACCTCCACCGGAAAGGTGCTGCCGTCCTTGCGCCGGTGGACGGTCTCGAAAAGGATCCCGTGAGCCTCGGCGAGGGCCATCTGCTCCTCGGTCATCGGCCTGGTCTCGAGCGCCCGAAGATCGCGGATCGAGAGCGACAGCAGCTCGTCCCGGCTGTAGCCGTAGGCGCTCGTGGCGGCGAGATTGGCCTCGAGAATGCGCCCGTCTTCGCGCCGCATCACGAGCACGATGTCCCGGACGTGGCTTGCGATCAGCTCGTAGGTTGGCTTCACGTGGACCTGGTGCCGTCGAGGGGTCGTGGTCTGTTCAATGAAACATCGGGGCCAGGGCGGTCACTTCCGCTCCCGCTCCGTGAAATGCCGAGCGCTGATCTGCCCCGAGGGTCGTCGTCTCGCTGACCGGTCGGCAACCGGCTGCATCAGCGCCCACAATCAGTAACCAACCACCCGAGGCACCGCATGACCGCGGCCTCCTCCGCCGCCGGTCAGCGGTTGAAGACGACGAGGGTCCCGAAGCCGAGGATCGCCACGGTTCCAAGCTGGACGAGGGCATGCGCCAGGACCAGCGCCCAGCGCTGGGGGAGGGCCGACGACACCTTCCACAGCACCACCGTCCCGGCGAGGAAGAAGCCGAGCTGCAGCGGGATCAGCAGCATCACCGCCGCCTCGCCCGCGGAGGTCCCTTTGCCCGCCACCGCTGCGCCCAGCACGAGCGCGAACGCCGACGCCACGAGCGGCGCGGCCCACGTCCCGATGAACCAGAGCCCCGTCTTCATCGCCGCCCCGCAGCGTGGTCGGATTCGCCCTGGGCTGTCTACCCGCGCGGA
>JAGSPQ010000981.1 GCA_018262385.1 Myxococcaceae bacterium
CTCGTAGATGTTGGGCGCGCGGAACGCCTGCCCGGCCACCAGCTTGGTCAGGCCGCGCTGGTACGGCCTGGCGACGATGCCCAGCCGGGGAGAGATCGGCACCGTGGTGAGGTCGAGGTACTTGTCGACGCGCACCCCGCCCTGGATGAACAGCCGGGGGTGGATCCGCCACTCGTCGAGCAGGTAGCCCGACAGCAGCAGCCGCTGCCGCACGTCGGTCGGCAGCGGGGCGGTGTCGGCGGCGTACGAGTTCTGGAACACCTGGCTGCCCTGACCTTCGAACCCGACGGTGAGGAAGTTCTGGTGGAAGAGCCGGATCCGGGTGCGCAGCTCGAGCCCGAGCCAGTCGCCGCCGCCGATGTCCTCGTCGTAGCGAATCGGCTCGCCGGTCTCCGCAATCGCGTACACCCCGCGGAACCGCGAGGCGTCGTACGACAGCCGCGCTCCGAACGAGACCCGCCCGAAGTCCTTGTCGTAGCGCAGCTCGGCGAACCCGCGGACGTCGACGTACTTGGTGCCGGGCACGCCGAAGGTCGCTCCCAGGGCCGAGTTGGGGACCTCTTTTCGCCGCTGGTTCCACTTCGCCGAGAGGGTGAAGCCGCCCGCCTTCGCCCGCAGCGCGGCGCCGATGCTGCGCTCGCCGTCGAGGCCGTTGACCACGCCGCTGTCGCCGTTGGGGCGCTCGCCGAAGTCGGTGGTGTCGGCGCCCTTCGAGAGGAAGCCCGCCGCGGTGAGCAGGATGCTGGCCGAGGTGCCCTGGATCGCGCCGGTCGCGCGGGCCGAGACCCCGCCTACTCCGCCGGCCGCCGCGGTGCCTTCGACGTGGCGATCTCCCAGCGAGTCGCGCGGCACGCAGTTGATCACCGCGAACAGCGCGCCGGTGCCGTAGAGGGCCGAGCCGGGGCCGCGCACCACTTCGATCCGGTCGATCTCGTTGAGGTCGACGTCGAGATCGCGCGCCGAGAACCCCTGGCCGGCCCAGACGTCGTTCATCACGTGCCCGTCCCAGAGGATCGCGATGCGGGTGTTGAGATCTCCGGGCGGAGAGAAGCCGCGAATGCCGATGTAGGTGTAGACGCGATCGTTGGAGATGAAGATCCCGCGCACCGCCTGCAGCGCCTCGGCGAGGGTCTGGTAGCCGAAGCTCTGCAGCTCTTCGCGGGTGATCACCGTCACGCTCGCCGGCGCCTCGTCGACCGACAGCAGCGACTTCGAGGCGGCGCGCACCGGCGGGGGCAGGTAGCGCAGCTCGGCCGAGATCCGTTCCTCGGTGTCCTTGCCGACCTTCACCGTGGTCTTCGAGGTGGTGAGGTCCCGGGCGCTGACCTCGATCTCGTACTCGCCCTCGGGCAGCGACAGCACGGTGGGGGTGAAGCCGCTCTCTTTTCCGTTCACCCGCACCAGCGCGTTCTCGCGGTTGGCGGTGACGGTCACCTTCCCGGTCGGCAGCGGCAGCGGGACGAGCCGGGCCGTGGTGGCCTGCACCGCGTCCGGCTTCACGTCCACCAGCAGCTGCTGGGGAGTGAACCCGTCGGCGGTGATCACCAGCAGCTTCTGGCCCGGCACGAACGAGAGCTTCGCCGGCAGCTTCGCCAGCTCGGGTCCGTCGAGCGTCTCGCGCACGCTGGCGCCCTCGGGGGTTCCGGTCAGCTCGACCGCCCCGAGGATCCGCTCGAGCGGCACCTTCAGCTTGCTGTCCCGGCCGCGCGAGAGCGAGGCCTTGCCCTGGGCGTTGCGGTAGCCGGCCCGCTTGAGGATGACGGTGTGCGGCCCGGGCGAGAGGGCGAGGGTCAGCGGGGTGCGGCCCCGGCTGCCGAGATCCTCGCGGTCGACGTAGACGTCGGCGTCACCCGGCTCGCTGCTCACCGTCAGCAGCGCGACCTTGGGGGTCAGCCGGGCGAGCGCCTGGCGGACCTCGCGGGCGTCGTCGGTGGCCAGCTGCTCGCTCGACAGCTCGAAGTAGTAGCGAAACGCCTCGTCGTACTTGTCCAGCGCCTCGAAGCAGCGGGCGATGTTGAAGAGCACGTTGCGGTTGGGCACCAGCCGGTTGCTGAGCAGGTACGCGGACAGCGCCTTCTCGTAGTCGCGCTTCCCGTACGCCTGGTTGCCGAGCGAGAAGGCGACGTCCGCCTCGTCGGCGGTGTTGTCTGCGGCCGCGACGGTGGAGAGCAAGAGCGCCCCCGCGCACAGCACAGCAGTCGAAGCGGACTTCACCCGCCCCGATTTAGCAGCACTCACCCGCTGGGGTGGACGCCAATCAGCGGGACAGAACGGGGACGGCGACACGCCAGCAGCGCCCAGAACAGCAGCGCCAGGGTGCCTCCGGCCCCGGTGTCACAGCCGCAGCCCCGGGTGGGCGGTGGGGGAGGGGGCTCGGGCTCCCAGCTCCACGGCTCCCGGCCCGCCTCCGGAGTCCAGGCCGAGAAGAGGAACTTCTTGCCGAAGGCGATCGGCGGCGAGGGGTTCGAGGAGCCGGGGCCGGGGGAGAGATCTCCGACCGGGATCAGCACCCGTTGGGGCAGCTCCTCGAAGTGGTGCAGCTCGAGCCCGGTGGTGGGCGCGGCGGCGTCGACGAACAGGGTC
>JAGSPQ010000982.1 GCA_018262385.1 Myxococcaceae bacterium
AGAAGTGAGACTAAGTCGCGTGCAGGATGACGCGCCGCGACGAAGGATTTTTTTCCGCGAGGGACAACACCCGCCTCTATTGGCAGTCGGTGTTGCCCGACGCCGAGCCGGGCAGCTTCGTGGGAGTGGTGCACGGCTTTGGCGATCACAGCGGCCGGTACCTCCGCTTCATGGATGCGCTGGCCGGCGAAGGGCACGGGGTGATGGCCTTCGACTACCGCGGGCACGGCAAGGCCGATGGCCGCCGCGGCTACTGCGCGAAATGGCCGGACTACCTCGACGATCTCGAGGTGTTCTGGGCCCGGCTGCGCGGCGCTGCCCAGGGCAAGCCGACCTTCCTCCTCGCCCACTCGCACGGCGCGCTGATGGCGCTCCACTGGGTCTTGCGCCGGCCCGAGGGGCTCAAGGGGCTGGTGCTCACCTCTCCGTACCTCAAGCTGGCGTTCGAGCCGCCGATGCTCAAGGTGCTCGCCGCCCGCGCGGTGGGGACGATCATCCCCTGGCTGCCGGTGCCGACCGACATCAAGTACGAGCAACTGTCGAACGATCTGCAGTGGCAGAAAGAGACCGAGGCCGATCCGCTCTACGGCAAGAACGCCACCCCCCGCTGGTTCGTGCAGAGCACCCAGGCGCAGAACGCGCTCGCCGGCCGGGGCCAGGAGCTGACCGTGCCGTTCTACGTCGCGGCGGGTGGGGCGGACTCGATCGCCTCGACCCCGGCGAGCAAGGCGTTCTTCGACACCGCCGCCTCGACCGACCAGCGGTTCGAGGCCCGCGAAGGAATGCAGCACGAGGTGCTGTGCGAGGTGGGCAAGGAAGCGCTGTGGGCTGACATCTCGCGCTGGATCTCGGAACACCGTTGACCTACAAGCCTCAGGCTCTGCGGGAGCGACGAAGTTGATCGACGCAATCGCGCGGAACCGGAGCGAACCAGCAGCAACGAGGGGCTTTTCCGATCATGGCGAACGAGCAGACGAACATCATCGGTAAGGGCATCACCATCCGCGGCAGCCTCTCGGGCGGCGGCGACCTGGTGATCGAAGGGCGGGTCGAGGGGCAGATCTCGCTCAAGAACCACCTCACCATCGAGACCAGCGGCCGGGTCGAGGCCGACATTCGCGCGGACGAGCTGACCATCAACGGCGAGGCCTCGGGCAACATCGACGCCTCCGCCCGGGTCGCGATCAACAACAGCGCGCGCGTGCACGGAGACGTGAAGGCGCCGCGGGTGGTGATCGAAGACGGCGCCGTCTTCAATGGCACCATCGAGATGGACGTGAAGTTGCCGGACGACATCTGATCAGCAGGTTTTTTCTTCTCTCTTTCAGTTCAAGGGGACCATGGCCAACACCATCATCGGCAGCAGCATCGTGATCGACGGGGAAATCTCGGGGGACGAGGATCTCGTCATCCAGGGGACGGTGAAGGGGAAGATCAGCCTGAAGGAGAGCCTGTTCGTCGAAGGCTCGGGCGTGGTCGAAGCCGACATCGAGACGCAGAACGTCGAGATCGCCGGCCGGGTGACCGGCAACATCGCCGCCTCCGACCGGGTCGAGCTGAAGACCGAGTGCCGGGTGGTCGGCGACATCCGCGCGCCGCGGATCCTGATCGCCGATGGGGCGAGCTTCAAAGGCAACGTCGATATGGACGTGAAGGAGCGTTGAGCCGATGCCCGCCAAGGAGTTTGCGTCCAGTGCCACCGGTTCCTCGGACAACACCGTGATCGGCCCCTCGATTCTGATCAGCGGCAAGCTGACCGGTGACGAAGATCTCACCATCCGCGGCCGGGTCGAAGGCGAGGTCAGCCTGACCCGCACCTTGATCGTCGAGCCGTCGGGCATCGTCAAAGCCAACGTCTCGGTGAAGAACGCGATCATCTCGGGCGTGGTGGTCGGCAACATCGCCGCCACCGAGAGCGTCGAGCTGACCCAGGAAGGCCGGATGGTCGGCGACATCCGCTCGCCGCGGGTGATCATCGTCGACGGCGCCAGCTTCCGCGGCCAGATCGACATGGGCGACGCCACTCCTCGCGCCGAAGGGGCCACGCCCCGGCCCGCGCTGGTGCGCGCCACCGTTCGTCCCGGGGTGAGCAAGCCGGCGATGATCTCCAAGCCCGCCGCGCCGCTTCCCCCGCGGGCCGTCACCGCGACCCGAGTCGAAGGAACCCGTCCAGCACCGCCGCCCCCGCCCGCACCGCCGGTGCTCGCCGAGGCCGGTAAAAAGAAGGTGTTGGTGAAGAAGAAGAAGTAGGAGCGAAGGAAGAGGTGGCTGCTTGTCAGACGTGAACCCGCCAGTTGATGCTGCCGCGCCCGAGGCGCCGGCTCCGAGTCCACCTCCTTCGGCGCCCGAGCCGCCGCGCCGTCACCACGTCGCGCCCGCTCTCGTCGCGCTCGATCGGGTCGAGATCGACGAGCGGTTCCGGGTGCGGGCCGAGGCCGAGGGCGACATCTCGGCGCTGGCGACCGACATCGCGCGGCTGGGGCAGTTGTTCCCGGTCGACCTGCGGCTGAAGGCCCCCGATCGGTTCGTGGTGATCACCGGCTTCCGGCGGGTGGCGGCGCTCAAGTTCCTCCAGCGCGAGAA
>JAGSPQ010000173.1 GCA_018262385.1 Myxococcaceae bacterium
ACGGCGCTGGGCGTCGCGCACGCCACCGTGCAGTGCCTCGAGCTGCTGCAGCGCGGAGTGCCGGGGATTCACTACTACACGCTCAACCGCAGCCCGGCGACGCGGATGATCGTGGGCGCGCTGCGGGCGAGGGGCTGACATGGAACCGGCGATCGACCCCGGCTCGACGGCCTGGATGCTGGCCAGCTCGGCGATGGTGCTGCTGATGGTGCCGGGCCTGGCGCTCTTCTACGGCGGGATGGTGCACCGCAAGAACGTGCTCACCACGATGATGATGAGCTTCGTCGCGATGGCGGTCATCGGGGTGCAGTGGGTCGGCTTCGGCTACATGCTCGCGTTCGGCACCTCGATCGGCGGCTGGCTGGGGTGGGATCCATCGCTGCTGGGACTGTCGGGGATTCCGCACACCCGGCTCTACGGCGACAAGGCGATCCCCGAGCTGGTGTTCGTGATGTTCCAGGGGAAGTTCGCGATCATCACCCCGGCGCTGATCTCGGGAGCGGTCGCCGAGCGGATGCGCTTTCGCAGCTACGTGGCGTTCATCCTGATCTGGTCGACGGTGGTCTACTGCCCGCTGGCGCACTGGGTCTGGGCTTCCGACGGCTGGCTGTTCAAGCTGGGCGTGCTCGACTTCGCCGGCGGCACGGTGGTGCACATCGCGGCGGGGGTGTCGGCGCTGGTGCTGGCGCTGATGCTCGGGCCGCGGCGCGACGTGGCGCGCGGCCGCACCGTGCTGCCCAACAACCTGGTGCTGACGCTGACCGGGGCGGGGCTGCTGTGGTTCGGCTGGTTCGGCTTCAATGCCGGCTCGGCGGTGGCGGCCGAGCACCCGGTGGCGGGCGCGGTCGCCGGGCTGGCGTTCACCACCACCCAGTCGGCGGCGGCGGCGGCGGGGTTGATGTGGATGGTGATCGAGCGGTGGCGGCACGGGAAGGTCACCAGCCTCGGCCTCGCCTCGGGCCTGATCGCCGGCCTGGTGGCGGTGACTCCGGCGGCCGGCCACATCCGCCCGGCGAGCGCGCTGCTGCTGGGAGCGATGGCGGCGGCGGTCTGCTACGCGGCGGTGCAGCTGAAGGCGAAGCTCGGGTACGACGACTCGCTCGACGCGTGGGGCGTGCACGGGGTGGGCGGGATCTTCGGCGCGCTGATGACCGGAGTGCTCTGCTTCACCCCCGTCGCCGGCGCGCTTGCCGGCAACTTCGGGCAGCTGGGGCTGCAGGCCGTCGGCGTCGCGGTCGCGATCGTCTTCTCCGGCCTCGGGACGTTCGTGATCGCCACCGCGCTGAAGGCCGTCTGGGGCCTGCGCGTCGAAGAGGACGTCGAGCGCGACGGGCTGGACGTCATCATTCACGGCGAGCGCGGCTACCACTTCGATCAGACCTGAGGGATCGCATGAAAATGATCACCGCCATCATCCGCCCCGAACGGCTCGAAGCCGTCGAGGAGGCGCTGCGGGAAATCCTCGACGAGGGCGACAACTTCCGGCTCACCGTCGACACCGTCGAAGGGCACGGCCGGCAGGAAGGAGAGGTCGAGCTCTTCCGCGGCAAGCTGGTGCGCGTGCGCCGGGTGCAGAAGAGCCGGATCAGCGTGGCGGTGAACGACGCCTACGTCGAGAAGTCGATCGCCGCGATCATCAAGGGCGCGCGCTCGGGCGAGGCGGGCATGGTGGGCGACGGGAAGATCTTCGTCACCGCGCTCGAGGAGTGCGTGCGGATCCGCACCGGCGAGCGCGGCGGCCAGGCGATCTGACGGCCGCCCTCACGGGGGCGGGCTGGGCTTCGCAAAGCAGTCGAGCGCCGCGGCGGGCACCAGGTCGATCTCGCGCGCGGGGTCTCCGGCCCGGACGCCGATCCCGAGCGGCTGGTTGACGAGGAAGGATGCGTTGTCCGGCCGGAACATCGACGCATCGGTGAACTGCTGGGGAATCGACCGCTGCGAGATCATGTCGAAGGTCACGATCGTGCCGGGCGCGACGTCCACCGCGTAGACGACCACCGGGACGAGATTCCAGCCGCGGTTCTTCTCCGAGTTCCGGGACGCCTGGGCCAGCCCGTAGCCGACCGGGGCGGAGATCAGCAAGCCAAGCAGGCAGCTGCCCGCCAGCCCGAGCAGCAGGCCGAGGACGAAGTTGCCGGACGACTCGGCGGGGGTGGGGGCGGTCATTTCGCCACCGCCTTCCGGACGCACTCTCGCACCGGATCGGGCCCCTCGGGCTCGAGATCGGCCCAGTGGACCATCGCGTTCTCCGGCAGGTCGACCCCGAGCAGCCGCTGGTCGAGGCTGCCGAGCTGGGCGGCGGGCACGACCGACCCGGTGACGAACTGCTCGGGGGTGTCGCGGACCACCAGCGCCCCGGGGCTGATCCGATCGCCGTGCTTCAGCGCCCGGCCGGTGACCACCACCGGGACCAGGCTCCACCCGCGCCGCATGTCGCGCGATCGCTTGCCGATGAAGCCGACGGTGGCCGCCGCCACGGTCAGCAGGGCGAGGATCGCCCCGACGAGGCCGCCGATCAGCAGCCCCCGCTTCATCGAATTCCCTGGGCCGCCTTCACCGTGTTGCTCATCAGCATCGCGATCGTCATCGGCCCCACCCCGCCCGGCACCGGAGTGATCCACGACGCCCGATCCTTCGCCGCCTCGAACTCGACGTCGCCGGTGAGCCTGCCGTCGGCCCCGCGGTTCATCCCCACGTCGACCACCACCGCGCCGGGCTTGATCCACTCGCCCTTCACCAGTTTCGAGACCCCGACCGCGGCGACCACCAGATCGGCGCGCTTCACCTCGGCGGCGACGTCGCTCTTGCTGTGGCAGATCACCACCGTCGCGCTCGCGTTGAGCAGCAGCGCGGCCATCGGGCGCCCGACGATGTTGCTGCGGCCGACCACCACGCAGATCTTGCCCGAGGGGTTGAAGCCGATCTCTTCGAGCATCCGCATCACCCCCGCCGGAGTGCAGGCGACCAGGCCCGGGCGGCCCTGGAACAGGCGGCCCGCGTTGAGCTGGTGAAAGCCGTCGACGTCCTTCGCCGGGCTGATCGCCTCGAGCACCGCGTTCGAGTCGAGGTGTTTGGGCAGCGGCAGCTGGACGAGGATCCCATCGACCTTCGGATCCGCGTTGAGCTTCCCGACCAGCTGCAGCAGCTCGGCCTGCGAGATCGTCGCGTCCGGGTGGTGCTCGAACGAGCCGAAGCCGAGCTCCTCGGCCGTCTTCTTCTTCGAGGTGACGTAGATCTTCGAGGCCGGATCCTCGCCGATGCGGACCACCGCGATCCCGGGAGGAAAGCCGCGCCGCTGCTGGATCGCGAGCACCTCGGCCTTGAGCCCTTCCTTGACCTTCGCTGCGATCGCCTTCCCGTCGAGGAGCTGAGCAGTCATGGCGGCGGACCATAAAGCACTGCAAAATTTCAGCGAGCAGTACCGGCGCTCTTCCACCACCACAGCGCGAGCGCTCCCGCCGCCAGCAGCGCCACCAGCAGGGCCACCACCCGCCAGGCCTGCGAACGGCGCGACGACTCCAGCAGCACCGGGCTGCGCTCGGTGGCCGGAAGAACTCCCGGGATCGCCAGCAGCTTCTCGAGCACCTCGTTCTCGGGGAGACCGACCGCCTTCGCGTAGCTGCGGGCGTAGTTCTGGACGAACACCTGCTCGGGCAGCTTCTCCGACTGCCCTTCTTCGAGCGCGGCGAGCAGCCCGGGCGAGATGCGCGTCGTGCGGGAAATCTCTTCCCGCGAGAGCCCGCGCAGCTCACGGTGCTGCTTCAGGTAGCTGCCAAACTCGGCCAGGTCCTTCATCGCCGCAGTCTCAGATCAGGCGCCCCCTGAGAGCTACCGCTTCAGCAGCCGCCGTCGATGGTGCCGGCATCGCAGCTGCCCGCGTCGGTCGGGCCGGCGTCCAGTCGCGGGAAGTAGCACTGGGTGCCGGTGTCGACGATCGCCCGGCCCCCGTCGACCAGGGTGCACTGGTGGGCTTCGAGGCATCCCACCAGGCTGGTCGCCACCAGCGCCGCCGCGATCACCTCCAGCAGACCGCGACGGGATCCGGAGCAGGGCATTTTCAGCAGCCGCCGTCGGCACCGCCGGCGTCGCAGGTGCCCGCGTCGGACTTCACGCCCCCGTCAGAGGTTCCCCCGTCCTCGGGCACACCCGCGTCCTGCTCGGGAACAATCGCGCAGCGGCCGGAACCAGAGCCCCCGTCGGTCGCCTGGGTGTCGCACGGCGGCATCCCGTAGCAGGCCATCAGGGTGATCGCCGCCGCCCCCGCGCCAAGCACCGCCAGGAAGCCAGACCCCGCCCGCCCCCGGGGAACGAACTTCGAACAGTTGGGACAGGCAGTGACAGCGGCAGGAATGAAGCCTTCACAGCGGGTGCAACGAAGCATTGAGATTCCCCTGGGACGTGGTCAGGCGGGGCGGCAGTACAAGGGCCGCGCCAGCCGGCAAGTGGCTGAAGCTACTGCGGTGGAGCATCGAGGCGCGAGGGGGCTTCCGACACGCAGGTCGCGACATCGCCGCCGCGATTGACCAGACTCTGCGGTTGCGTGATCGGGAAGGTCAGCGGTGCGGTGCTGGGGTTCTTGCTGGGCGTGTTCTTCGGCAACGCGGGCATCAGCCTCGTGCTGGGCACGATCGGCGCGCTGGTGGGACACCTGCTGATCGATCGCGATTCGATTCCCCCGCCGCGCTCGGAGATGCCCCCCACCCGCGACGAGGTGCTCGGCCGGGTGCCGCGGGCCTCGGCCACCGCCCGGCCCCTGCCCCGCCCCACCGAGGAGCTCGCCCGGGCGCTGTGCCCGATCTTCATCGAGGTCGCCCGGGCCGACGGAGAGGTGAGCCAGGCCGAGATCCGGGTGGTGAAGGAGTTCTTCGAAGAGCACCTCCAGTTCGTGAGCGACGATCTCGAGGCGGTGCGCCGCGCGCTGAAAGACGCGATCGCCGCCCCGCCCGCCGACCTCGAGGCGCTGGTGAAGAACGTGCGCGGGCAGGTCAAGCCGTCCGAGCGGCTGATGACGGTCAACGCGCTCTACGAGCTGGCGCTGGTCGACGGGGATCTGACGCGCGCCGAGTCCGACGCGCTCAAGCGGGTGGTGAGCACCTTCAACTTGAGCGAGGAGCAACTGCGCGAGATCACCGCCCTGCAGCTGGGCAGCGGGCGGCTGCAGTACGCGGCGCTCGGGCTGACCGAGGCCTCGACCGACGACGAGATCAAGGGCGCCTTCCGCCGCCTCGCCGCCGAGCACCACCCCGATCGCTTCGCCTCGAAGGGGCCGAAGGAATCGGAGGCCGCCGCCGAGAAGTTCCGCCAGATCAAAGACGCGTATGACGACCTGAAGAAGTTGCGTGGGCTCTGAGGCGATGGCACATAAGGCCATGCAACGAGAGCTGATCGACCTGCACATCCACGTCGGTGGTGCCGTCGCCCCTCACATCCTCTGGTCGATCGCCCACCAGCAAGGATTCAAGCTGCCGGTGCGCAACTACTTCGAGTTCGTCGAGCTGATCACCAGCCGCCCCGGCAAGGTGGGCAGCCTCGAGGACTACCTGAAGATCATGCACACCTGGACCGAGAAGATTCAGAGCTCGCCCGGCGCAATCGAACGGTCGATCTACGAGGTGATCGGCAAGGAGTACCGCGGCAGCAACGTCTCGCAGATCGAGCTGCGCTTCAACCCGATGAAGCGGAACCTCCACTCGGAGCTCGACCTCGACCACATCATCCACGCGGCGCTGCGCGGAATGGATCGCGCGGTGCTCGAGTACGGGGTGCGCGCGTGCCTGATCTTCTGCCTCGCCCGCGAGTTCGACCACAAGCTCAACTCGATCATCGTGGAGAAGGCGATCAAGTACAAAAGCCGCGGCGTGCTCGGCATCGACCTCGCCGGCACCGAGAAGGACGCGATGGAGCTCAAGCCCGAGGTGGTCGCCACCTACGAGGACCTGTTCGAGCGGGCGCGCAAGGCCGGGCTGAAGACGACGGTGCACACCGGCGAGACGGCGAACACCGGCGCCGAAGGGCTGATGGCGGTGGTCGAGCGGCTCAAGCCCCACCGCATCGGCCACGGGATCCGCGCCGCCTACGACGAGGCGGCGATGAAGCTGCTCAAGGCGCGCGACGTGGTGCTCGAGCTGTGCCCGACCAGCAACCTCCACACCCACGCGGTCGAGGGGATCAAGGAGTTCGAGCACATCGTGCGCACCTTCTGGGATCGCGGCGTGAAGATCACCTTCAACACCGACGGCCCGTACCTGCTCGAGACGGACATGCGCAAAGAGATCGAGCTGATCGAGAACAACCGGATCCTCACCCCCGAGCAGATCGACCAGACGCTCGCCTGGGCCCGCGAGTACTCGTTCATCCCCGCCACCCCCTGACGATGTCCGGAGCACTCTGGCGGCTGACCCGGCCGGCGCTGTTCGCCCTCGACGCGGAGACCGCGCACCATGCGGCGATCTGGGCCCTCTCGCTCTTCGAGGGAGCGCCGGGGCTGGCGGCGGCGGTGCGGCGATCGATCCGCGCCGATCGCGCGCTGCTGTCGACCCAGGTGGGCAGCTTGCGTTTCCCCAACTGCGTCGGGCTCGCGGCCGGCCTCGACAAGAACGCGGAGGCGGTCGCCGGGCTGTTCGGGCTCGGGTTCGGCGCAGTGGAGATCGGCACCGTCACTCCCCGCCCCCAGCCGGGCAACCCCCTGCCCCGCCTGTTCCGGGTGCCGCCCGAGCAGGCGCTGATCAACCGGATGGGGTTCAACAACGACGGCGCGGTGGCGATCGCCGCCCGGCTGCGCGAGCTGAGCTTCCGCCCCGCCCCGGTCGGAGCCAACCTCGGCAAGAACAAGGACACCCCGCTCGATCAGGCGGCCACCGACTACGTCCTGGGCGCCCAGCAGCTGGCCCCGGTGTCCGACTACCTGGTGGTGAACTTGAGCTCGCCCAACACCCCCGGGCTGCGCACCCTCCAGGAGCCCCAGGTGCTCGAGCGGCTGCTCAAGGCGGTGCGGGCGGCGGCGGGGCCGGCGATGCCCCTGTGGCTGAAGATCGCGCCCGATCTGACCGACGAGGCGGTCGACGCCGCGGTGGACGTCGCGATCGGCTGCGGCCTCGACGCGCTGGTCGCCACCAACACCACCCTGCAGCGGCCCTT
>JAGSPQ010000983.1 GCA_018262385.1 Myxococcaceae bacterium
CTTCGCCTCGTCGACTCCCCAGTCCTTGAACTGGCCCTTCCCGGCGATTGCGGCGTAGCCGTACTGCTCGAGGAGGACGAAGTTCAGCTCGCGAAGGTCGATTTGGTAACGGTTGATCCCTGTGGACATGAACGCTCCGGTCGATGGTGTTCGGCCGGGTATCTATGTTCGCAGTTGATTTTCACGTCAAATAAATTCGACGCAGTGCGGCATAAGTCCGCCTTCCAGGCAGCAGTTTCAGGGAGTTGGCGATTACCGCCTCCCTGAAACGCCACCGGCCGGCGGGGGGCTACTTCTTCTTCTTTTTCTTCGCCGGCGCCGCCTTCTTCGCCGGCTTCTTCTTCGCCGCGGGCTTCTTCTTCGCCGCGGCCTTCTTCGGTGCGGCCTTCTTCGGGGTGGGGGCGGGCCTGGGCTTCTTGCCCCCGTTGTTCTTCACCGCCGCCCCTTCCGCCGGCTTGGCGAGGATGCTCTCGCGCTGCACCTGCACCAGCAGCGGAGGCTGGCCGGCCTTCTGGCGGTTCTCGTCTTCGCTCGAGAAGTAGACCTGCAGGGTCGAGAGCCCCTTGAGCACCAGCTCGCCCTTCTGGTTCTCGGCCCAGACGTCGAGCTCGATGAAGTACCTGCCGGCATCGCCGTGGCGATCGCTGACCCGGCCTTTGCAGACCAGGGTGTCGCCGGGCCAGAGCATCTTGATGAACTTCACGGTGAACTTCTTCAAGCTCGCGCCGCGGGCCCAGTCGCCGACCAGCTGCCCGAGGAAGCTCATCCCCAGCAGGCTGGGGGCGTAGACCGACGGCATCCCCAGGCTCTTGGCGTGGACCTCGTCGACGTAGATCGGGTTGTAGTCGTTGGTCGCGCCGGCGAACCGGGCCAGCTGCACCCGATCGACCGGCGACTTGGCCATCGCGGGCAGCTCGTCTCCGACGCGGACGTTCTCGAAGTAGATCTTACGAGGGGGCATCAGCCGTGCTCCTTCGACCCACGCACCACCAGGGTACGGCGCATCCGGTAGACCAGCTTGCCTTCCTCGTCCCGGCCTTCGTCCTCCAGCACGGCGATCTCCATCTTGCCGGTGCTGCTGGGCCGCTCCTGCACCTCGGCCACCCGCGAGGTCACCAGCAGGCGATCGCCGGCGACGATCGGCCGCTCGTAGTCGAAGCTGGCCTCGGCGTTGAGCAGGCTGCGCAGCGGCACCCCGAGCAGCTCGCGCAGGTCGGCGCCGGTGGCGAACGCGCAGGGGAAGGTCGGCGGAGCGACGATGCTGGAGAACCCGGACGCCCGCGCGTAGTCCTCGTCGTAATAGATCGGGTTGTAGTCACCCAGCGCCTCGGCGAACCGGCGGATGGCGCCCTTCTCAACCTCGTTGAGCGTTGGCGGCGTCGTCCTTCCAATCGCATTCTTGTCGAGCATCTTCCCCCCTTCAGCGTCCAGCGGGCAGCTCGAGCACGGTCAACAGCCCGGGCTCGGCGGATTTCACTCTCGGTGCGGCGTTGACCAACACGTTGGCGGTGGCGCGATCTCCGGCCACTCCCCCGGGAATCACCAGGGTGACCTTCGGCTCGGCGTCGATGGTGATGGTGTCGGCCGCATCCTCGGCGCCGACCGCGATGGTGAGCTCGAGCCGCACCTTCTCCTGGCCGTCGGCGAGGCCGACCGCGCTCTGGAAGATCCCCGCCACCCTCCCCGCTTTGACCAGGAAGGCGCCGCCGGGAATGTCTTCCTCGGCGAGCACCGGGACGATCTCTTCCTCGAAGTCGTCGCAGTCGATCCCGACTCCGAGCGCACAGAGGGCGGCGCTCTCGGCCAGCCCGACGTGGCCCAGCTGCTCGGCGTCGACCAGCTTGAAGAACTCGTCTTCGGTCAGGCCGGCGCCGACCTTGCGCTGCAGCGCCTCGCGGCGGGTCCGGGCGTCCACCACCCGGGTGACCTTCACGTGGTGCACCGGGCCGCACACCTGGGCGGCGGTGGCGACGAGCCGATCGAGCACGAAGCCCGGGTTGACCCCGGTGCCGAGCACGGTGACCTGCGCCTTCTTCGCCGCCGCGTCCAGCTGGTCGGCCAGCGCGGGGTGGCGAAAGTAGGGGAAGGCGAGCTCCTCGCAGGTGCTGACCACGCACAGCCCGAGCTTGATCGCCTCGAGCAGCTGGTCCATCACCTGGGGGAGCTTCGAGCCGGTGGCGTGGAGCAGCACCACTCCGCGCCGCTTGCCGACCGCGCTCGCCAGATCTTTGGAGACCTTGAAGGTGCCGGCCGGAACTCCGAGCACCTCGGAGATCTTCTTCCCGGTCAAGGAGGGGCTGAAGTCGGTCGCGCCGATCAGCTCGACCTCTTCCGAACGCAAAGCGGCGCGGGCAATCTCTTGCCCGATGAACCCCAAGCCCATGACCACCACCGGCACGCGTTCGGATTCACTCGACGCTGGCCGGCTCCCCGCCGCGGAAGGCCTCGCCATCTTGCGAGGGACGATAGACGACCACCCCCCCCCTATCCAGAAAAGAGGACGGCCCCCCTCGACGAAACGCTCGAAATTCCCCGCGAAGGTCGCCAATGTCGACTCGCCCGATCGGTGCGG
>JAGSPQ010000174.1 GCA_018262385.1 Myxococcaceae bacterium
TTCTTCGGCCGGGCGTTCGTCTTCGCCCCGGGCCCGCTGCCCATCGTCCATGCCGGGATGTTCGCGGCGAGCGGCGGGACCACCGAGGTGCGGTTCGGCCTCGATCACCAGGCGGACCTCGAGCCGAACTACATGAGCCCGCCCAACGAGTACGGCATCTTCACTTCCAACAAGACCAAGCTGCCGACCAACACCTGGGCCTGCCTGGAGTGGGAGTACCGCGGCACCGGCGAGCTGCACTTTTTCCTCAACGGCAGCGAGCTGACGCAGATAGAAGTGCTCGCGACGAGGATGCCGCCGTGGACGGCACCGACCTACTCGAAGTTCTCGATCGGGATGATCTTGTTCCAGAGCGACACCGCGACGGCGAACAGCTTCGATCTCTGGTTTGACGAAGTGGCATTCAGTGCAATGCGCGTCGGCTGCGCCAACTAACCCAAGGAGTCCGCCATGGTGAAGAAGGTCCTCGCAGGGGTCGCGGTGGTGCTGCTGGCGTTCGTTGCGTACGTCGCGTCCCGCCCCTCGGAGTTCGTCATCACCCGAAAGACCACGATCGCCGCGCCGCCCGAGGTGATCTTCGGATTGGTGAACGACTTCCACCACTGGAAGAGCTGGTCGCCCTGGGAAGAGCTCGATCCGAAGATGACCACCACCTACGAGGGGCCGGCCGCGGGGCAGGGCGCGAGCTACTCCTGGAAGGGCAACGACCAGGTCGGCGAAGGCAAGATGACGATCCTCGAGAGCAAGCCGAACGAGCAGGTGGTGATCAAGCTCGAGTTCCTCAAGCCGTTCGCGGCGACCAATACCACCACCCTCAACCTCGTCCCCGGCCCGAGCACCGAGGTGACCTGGAAGATGGAAGGAAAGAACAACTTCATGAGCAAGGTGGCCGGCGTGTTCATGAACATGGACGAGATGATCGGCAAGGACTTCGACAAGGGCCTCGGCAAGCTCAAGGCCCTCTCGGAAGAAGAGGCGAAGAAGCGCGCGGCGCCTCCACCGGAAGCAGCGGCTCCTCCGGCCGAGCCGGCTGCCGCGCCGCCCGCGGTCGCGAAGTAGGCGCACCGCCGATTCGGCGCGGCTACAGCTTCCCCGGGCCGATCATCCACTTCGCGTAGCAGCGGGCCACCACGTCGCCCGACTTGTCCTTCAACAGCCCGGTGATCTCGTACTCCTTGCGCTCCATCGAGGTGGGCGCCACGACGGTGCACTCGCCGGTGATCGTCCCGCGGGCCTTCTTCACGTAGTCCATCGCCAGCCGGATCGGGATCCCGCGCAGCCCCTCGGGCATCGAGACCATCATCGCCACCCCGGTGGTCATCTCGCCGAGGTTCATCAGGGCGCAGGCGTGCACGCTGCGCAGGTGGTTGCGTACCTTCTTCCGGTCGCGCATCGAGACCTTCGCGTAGCCAATCTCCAGCTGCTCGACCTGGGGCTTGATCGTCCCGGTGTAGGGCGCCATCCGGCCGATCAGCCGGCCCATCATCAGCCCCCCGCCGGGAACCGCTTTGAGGACGCTCCAGAGCTGGAGCATCGAAGCCGGGCTCTGGAGCTGGGCGAAAACTTTTGGAAGGCTGGTCATGAGCAATGCTTATCCAGTGGGGCGATGGGACGCCAGAAAGTACAGGGGCGATCTGCAACAGAGCGTAAATAGGAAGCCAGCACCAACCGGAGGCGGCCATTCGAATCGGAGTTCCTCGTGAGACAGCGCCGGGCGAGCGGCGAGTCGCCGCGACGCCCGAGTCGGTCAAGAAGCTCGTTTCGCCCACGGTGGCGGTGGTGATCGAGCGGGGAGCGGGCGTCAGCGCCGGCTACCCGGACGCCGCCTACCTCGCCGCCGGGGCGACCCTCGGCAGCAAGGGTGAGGCGATGGGCGAGTGCGAGATCGTGCTCAAAGTCCGCCCGCCCGCGCCCGACGAGGTGCCCCAGCTGAAGGAAGGCTGCTTCCTCGCCTGCCTGGTGCAGCCCGAGCGAAACCCGGGGCTGCTCGAGTCGCTCGCCGCTCGCAAGGTCTCCTCGCTCGCGCTGGAGAGGGTGCCCCGCATCAGCCGGGCCCAGAAGATGGACGTGCTGTCCTCGATGGCCAACCTCGCCGGCTACCGCGCGGTGGTCGAAGCGGCGGCGGCCTACGGCAGCCCGTTCGGCGCCCAGGTCACCGCGGCCGGCACCACTCCGCCGGCGAAGGTGCTGGTGATCGGCGCCGGCGTCGCCGGGCTGGCGGCCGCCGCGGCAGCCAAGGCGCTCGGCGCCGAGGTCCGCGCCTTCGACACCCGCGCCGCGGCCCGCGAACAGGTCGAGAGCCTGGGCGCGAAGTTCCTCACCCTCGAGGTCAAAGAGAGCGGCGAGGGCGGCGGCGGCTACGCGAAGGTGATGAGCAAGGAGTTCATCGACGCCGAGATGGCGCTGTTCAAGCGCCAGGCGGCCGAAGTGGACGTGGTGATCACCACCGCGCTGGTCCCCGGAGCCCGGGCGCCCACCCTGCTGCCCCGGGACGTGGTCACCGCGTTCAAGCCCGGCAGCGTGATCGTCGACATGGCCGCCGAGCAGGGCGGCAACTGCGAGCTGTGCAAGCCGGGCGAGGTGGTCGACTTCAACGGGGTGAAGATCCTCGGCTACACCGATCTCGTCAGCCGGATGGCCGGCACCTCGAGCAAGTTCTTCGCGACCAACCTGGTCCACCTGCTGGTGGAGATGGGGATCAGCAAGGAGTTCAAGATCGACCTCGAGAGCGAGGTGGTTCGCCCCGCCCTGCTCACCCACGCCGGAGAGCGGCTGCCTCCCCCGCCGGTGAAGGAGCCTTCGCCCGCCCGGGAGGTCAAGCCGCCGCCCGCGGACGCCAAACCGAAGCAAGAGCAGATCATGACCCCCACCCGCCGCGCCTGGGGCGCGACCCTGGGCGGGATGGTGGTGATCGCGGTGCTGTTCGCGCTCGGCCGGTTTGCCCCCCGCGACTTCCTCCAGCACTCGACCGTCTTCATCCTCGCCTGCTTCGTCGGCTGGCAGGTGATCTGGAGCGTCAGCCCCGCCCTCCACACCCCGCTGATGAGCGTCACCAACGCGATCTCGGGGATCATCGTCGTGGGTGGAATGCTCCAGGTCGGCACCCACCTCAATGCCGCGTCGATTCTCGGCGCGATCGCCGTGCTGGTCGCGGCGATCAACGTCGCGGGCGGCTTCCTCGTCACCCAGCGGATGCTGAAGATGTTCCACCGCGAGGCTCCCGCCGCCCCGCAGAAGGGGCACCCGTGACGAACCTCGACGGGATGATGACGATTTCCTACCTCGCCGCCGGGGTGCTCTTCATCCGCTCACTCGCCGGGCTGTCGAAGCAGGAGACCGCCCGCCGCGGAAACCTGTACGGGATGGTGGGGATGGCGGTGGCCGTCGCGGTCACCGGGCTGGCCTGGCTGGCCGGCGGGTTCGACGGCCGCGAGATTGGCATGGCGATGCTGGTCGGCGCGGTGGTGGTCGGCGCCTCGATCGGCGCAGTCCTCGCCCGCCGGGTCGAGATGACCGGGATGCCCGAGCTGGTGGCGATCCTCCACAGCTTCGTCGGCCTCGCCGCGGTGATGGTCGGGGTCAGCAGCTACCTCGCCCCCAATGGGGAGAGCCACGCCAGCGAAGCGACCCGCATCGTCCACATGGGCGAGGTGTGGGTCGGGATCGCGGTCGGCGCAATCACCCTCACCGGCTCGATCGTCGCCTGGGCCAAGCTGCGCGGGACGCTCTCGGGCAAGCCGCTGCTGCTGCCCGGCCGCCACGTGCTCAACGCCGTCATCGCGCTGTCGATCTTCGGCCTCAGCTACCCGTTCCTCGAGGCGCCCGGCACCACCGGCCTGCCCTACCTGCTGGTGATGACCGGGCTGGCGCTCGTCCTGGGGATCCACCTGGTGGTGGCGATCGGCGGCGCCGACATGCCGGTGGTGGTCTCGCTGCTCAACAGCTACTCCGGCTGGGCGGCGGCGGCGGCCGGCTTCATGCTCGCCAATGATCTGCTGATCGTCACCGGCGCGCTGGTCGGCGCCTCGGGCACCATCCTCAGCATCATCATGTGCCGGGCGATGAATCGGTCGATCCTCAACGTGGTCTTCGGCGGCTTCGGCACCGCCGATGGTGGCTCGGCGGTGGCCAGCACCGAGCCGGCGGGCGAAGTGCGCGAGATGAAGGCCGACGAGACGGCCGAGCGGCTGAAGAGCGCCCGCAGCGTGGTGATCGTCCCCGGCTACGGGATGGCGGTCGCCCGCGCCCAGGCGGCGGTTCACGACCTGACGAAGAATCTGCGCGACCAGGGCGTCACCGTTCGGTTCGCGATCCACCCGGTCGCGGGCCGGCTGCCGGGCCACATGAACGTGCTGCTGGCCGAGGCCGGCGTGCCGTACGACATCGTTCTCGAGATGGAGCACATCAACGCCGACTTCCCCAACACCGACGTGGTGCTGGTGATCGGCGCCAACGACATCGTCAACCCCGGAGCGCTCACCGACGCCAACAGCCCGATCTACGGGATGCCGGTGTGCGAGGTGTGGAAGTCGAAGCTGGTGGTGGTGCTCAAGCGCGGGATGGCGGCCGGCTACGCCGGAGTCGAGAACCCGCTCTTCTACCTCGAGAACACCCGCATGCTTTTCGGCGACGCGAAGAAGAGCATCGACGCGCTCGTCGCCGCCACCCGGGTCGGCTGAGGCGCAACGGCTCAGGCCGAGCGGGCCGCGCTCACCAACCGGCGGTGGTGGCGCTGGGCGTGCCGGAAAGCAACCTCGCCTGACCGGAAGGCCAGCGCGCTCAACAGCCCGATGTCGTGGCTGGTCTTCAGCTCACCCGCATCGGCGAGATCGATCACGATCGGAGCGTCGTCTTCGGTCCGTGCCAGCGCGTCGAGCAGCGCCGCCACCGCGGCGTCGTTCAGCTCGCCGTGGGTGGTCAAGATCACCCGCCCGGTCCCTCGTTCCCTCGTGATGGCAATCATGCCGTCCGCCAAGAGCAACGGCCGGGCCAACAGGGCCGCCACCGCTGGGGAATTTGGTGCTGCGCGTCAATTCGCTGCGAAGCGCCCCACCCGAGGCGAATTGGTCGCCGGCAATGACTGCGCGGGCGGGCGCAATGCTGGCGCAAAGTTTGGCGCCGACGCGGGGCCTCGACGCAAACGGTGCGGAAGTTCAGGCACACACTTTGTAAGCCCCTCGGGCATGGACCCCACGACGACCGAAGGAAAAGAGCAGGAGCTGGCCCCCGAAGAATCCCGCGCCCACCTGAACGCGGCGCTCAACGAGTTCGCGACGATGATGGTGGCGACCTACGACAAGAAGGGGAAGCACCCCCGGCTGCACGCGCGGCCGATGGTGGTCGCCAGCGTCGAGCCCGACTGCTCGCTGATCTTCATCACCCACCTGCCCGAGCCGAGGCCGGGGGACGGGGGCGAGCCAGTCGAGGACGGCACGGTGATCGCCCAGTCGCTGACCCGGCACGTCTCGATGCTGGGGACGATCGAGTACTCGCAGGATCGCCGGCAGATCAACGAGGTCTGGAAGCTGCCCCACAACCTCTTCTTCGGAAAGGGACGGGACGATCCGAGCCTGTGCCTGATGATCTTCCGCCCCCGCGACGCCGAGCTGTGGGACCTGTCAGGCCGCAAGGGGCTGAGGTTCCTCTTCGGCGCCGCCCGCTCGCTGATTCAGCGGAAGACTCAGGACTTCGCGCCCGACCAGCACGAGAAGCTGAAGCTGCACCGCGCTTAGACCCGCCTAAACCTGGAAGCCTCCGAGCTGCGCCACCCGCGGGTCGTGCTCCTCGCAGAGGATCTCGAACGCCGCCCGGTGGGCCGAGGTGAAGGTGCGGCTCTGGCCCGCCTCGCGCACCGTCAGGGTGCAGCGGGCGATCTTCGAGTTGAGGCAGGCCTTGGCTCCGCCCGGAGGGTTGCGGTAGCGCAGCGCCGCGAAGCGCTCGGCCGGCGCATCGATCGCCACCTCGAGCTCCACCCCATGCTCGGCGGTCGAGAACTTCCACCCGAAGCCGTCGACCTCGGCCCGGGCGAAGCCGCCGCGCACCAGCGAGTTGAGCGCGAGCCGGCGCCCGTCCAGGTGCAGCACCGCGAGAGTGACCTTCGGGGTCATCACCGGGCCGATCTTCACCTGGGCGGTGGCGCACTCGAGGAAGACGTCGGGCGCGTCGTCGAACCCGCACACCTGGGCCCAGGCGTAGCGATCGGTGTGCTGACTGCCCCAGTTGTGGTTGTGGCTGCCGGGCCAGCCGTCGATCCGGTGCGACTCGCCGTCGACCTGGTAGGTGCCGGAGAAGCGCGCGTTGGGCGCGGTGCAGACCGCCTTCGCCTTGGGGAAGCCTCCCGCGTACAGCGACTCGGGCAGCAGCAGGCTCGGCGGGCCGGCGTGGGCCCAGGTCAGATCCCACTTCAGCCGGCCGGTGCCGCCGGCCAGCGCGCCCGGCTTGAGCTGCGCGCCCGGCATCTTCACGTCCAGCCCCTTCGAGTCGAACGAGCAGTCGCGGCGCGGCAGCTCGGTCTTCGCCGCGATCGGCTTGCCTTTTTCGGCGTCGAACCAGACCGACCAGATCTCTCCCTCGGCCGCTTCCGGCCTGCCTTTGGGGGTGAAGAGGGTGTGGCGAATCCAGAGCGCGATCGGCCGCGTCGGGTGGTTGGCGCGCTGAAACCAGCTCTCGTAGTGCCCGCTGCGCCCATCCCACCGGAAGCCATCCCATTCGGTCATCGGGTCTGCTCCTTCCATGCGCGGTAAAGCGCCGCGGCCGCCCGCTCGAGCTCGTCTTCGGTGGTGCTGCGGCCCAGGGTCAGCCGCACCGCGCCGCGCGCCACCTCGGGCGGCACGCCCATCGCGCCCAGCACCGGCGAGGCGGTCTCGTGGCCGTGGTGACAGGCCGAGCCGGTCGAGGCGGCCAGCTCGGGCGCGGCCGCCAGCAGCTGGGTGCCCGACACGCCCGGGAAGCAGACGTTGAGCGCGCCGGGGACCCGCAGGGTCGGGTGGCCGTTGAGCCGCAGGCCGGGGATCTGCGCGCTCAGCTTCGCGAAGAGCAACTCGCGCAGGGCGGTCAGCCGGGGGCCCAGCTGCGCCAGGTCGCGCCTGGCCGCCACGCA
>JAGSPQ010000984.1 GCA_018262385.1 Myxococcaceae bacterium
CGAGCATGCTCTCTTCGGCGCTGGCGGTGGAGATCTCGAAGGGCCGGGGGCGGCTGACGTTCGATCCCGGCACCGAGTGGATCCGCGACTGGGTGATCAAGGATCCCCAGAACCTCTCGATCGCCCTCTTCGCCGCGGTGTTCGCCGCCGCCACTCCCGCCGTGGTGAGCGCGTGCGCCAAGCTCGCCGACGCCGCGATGGAGCGGCTGCGCCCGATGTCGAAGGCCTTCGCGCTCGTCTCCGAAGGCACCCGGACGGTGCGGGTGGAAGAGAAGGGCAGCACCGAGTTCATCGAGCTGGCGCAGAGCTTCAACCGGCTGGTCGAGACCCTGGCGGCGACCGAGCGGATGGAGAAGGCGTTCGGCCGCTACGTCTCCGGCCAGGTGCTGGCGAAGATCAAGGCCCAGCACGGGCAGGCCGAGCTCAAGGCGTCCTCGCGCGAGGCGACGGTGTTCTTCGCCGACATCCGCGGCTTCACCCAGCTGTCGGAGAAGCTGGCCCCCGAGCAGGTGGTCGAGTTCCTGAACCGCTACCTCGCCCGGGTGGTGGCGCAGGTGGACGCCCACGTCGGCTACCTGAACAAGTTCATCGGCGACGCGGTGGTGGTGGTCTTCAACGGCCCGGTGGACCAGCCCGACCACGCCGAGCGGGCGGTGAAGTGCGCGCTGGCGCTGCAGGAGGAGGTGGCGAAGATCAACGCCGAGGGGGTGCTGCCCGAGATCGGCGCGCTGCGGATCGGCGTCGGCATCGCCACCGGCCCGATGGTCTGCGGCAACGTCGGGGGCCCCACCCAGATGGAGTACACGGTGATCGGCGACACGGTGAACCTCTCGGCCCGGCTCACCTCGCTCGCCGGCCCGGGCGAGGTCTGGGTCAGCGAAGCCACCGCCAGGGGCGCCGCCGGGTTCAAGTACACCCTGCTGCCGGAAGTGAAGCTGAAGGGTAAAGAGAAGCCCGTGGCGCCGCTGCGCGCCGAAGGAGCCGCCTAAATGGTCCACCTGTTCTTCATGGCGCTGGCGCTGTCTCAACCGAACGTCGACGCGCTCAAGCGCGAGGCCCGCGCGCTCTGTAAGCCCGCCGGGTGCACCGAGGTCGCGCAGTGCAAGGTGCTGCCGCTGGGCAGCAAGCCGTGCGGTGGCCCGACGGAGTTCCTCGTCTGCTGCGCCAAGAGCACCGACCTGCCGGCGCTGGAGGCGAAGGCGAAGCAGGCGAGCGAGGCCGAGCAGGCGAAGAACGCCGCCGGCCAGGTGATGGGGATCTGCACCGCGCTGGCGCCGCCGAAGGTGAAGCTGGAGAACGGGCAGTGCGCGGCGGTGGAGCCGAAGAGCGCTGACTTCCCGATGTGAAGGTGTCCGGGTCCTGGAAGCACCTGCGCGCGGCGCTGGTGCTCGCGCACATCCTCGCGATGGTGCTGCTGGCGATTCCCGCTCCGGTGGGCGGGACGGATCGCGCCACCTGGAAGAACCCGACCGCCCAGCTGGAGTTCGCCACCTACGCCGGGTTCCTCGGCCTTCCCCCGGCGGAGTTCGAGGACAAGCTCTACGCGCTGGCGATCTTCTACATGGACCTCCGCGCGATCTGGCTGCGGCCGGTCGAGCCGTACGTGCGGATCACCGGCACCGAGCAGCCGTGGCGGATGTTCGTCGGGCCGGATCGCTTTCCTCCCCGGTTCCAGGTGCAGTTTCGCCCCGCCGGCGCCGAGTACGTCACCCTCTACGAGGAGCGCTCGGATCAGTACAACTGGCACGAGGAGTTCTTCCGCCAGGAGCGCGTCCGCAGCTACACCTACCGCTACGCGTGGCCCGAGTACGGCTACTCGCAGGCCCAGAACTGCACCTGGCTCGCGCGCCGGGTCTTCGCAGAGAAGCCCGAGGCGGCCGAGGTGCGGTGCCGGTTCTGGAAGCAGAAGACGCCGTCGCCCGAGCAGGTGCTCGCCGGCGCGCCGCTCGAGCCCGGCGGCTGGCACCAGGAATCGGTGATCGCCCGATGAGCAACCCCTGGACCCGCTGGGCCGACCTGCTCGATCGCCGCGAGGACGCCACCCCGCTGGCGCTGGCCCGCATCGTCGCCTCGGTCACCGTCTTCCTCCACCTGGCGACGATGTGGCTCAGCGGCACCGCGATGGGCGTGTGGGTCGCGGTGAAGCACGGCGGGATCCGCGAGAGCGACCTGAGCTGGCTCGAGCCGTTCGGCGGCGCCACCCCGCTCAACATCCACCTGCTGCTCGCGCTGGGGCTGGTGAGCTCGGCGCTGATGGCGGTCGGGCTGTTCACCCGGGTCACCGCGGTGCTGACCTACTTGAGCTTCCGGGTGCTCACCGGGCTCAACTGCCACGCCGGCGGCTCGTCGGACGATCTGCTGGTCAACGGGCTGTTCCTGCTGATGCTCTCGGGCTGCGGCGGAGCGCTCTCGCTCGATCGCCGCGGCCAGCCGCCGCTCGCGGTCCCGGTCTGGCCCCGCTACGTGCTGATCGGCCAGCTGGTGCTCGTCTACTGGACCACCGGGCTGCAGAAGGTGTCGGCGGCGTGGCTGCCCGGCGGGCCGCTCGACGCGCTCTGGTACATC
>JAGSPQ010000985.1 GCA_018262385.1 Myxococcaceae bacterium
GTCGACCCCTCGCACGCCACCGGAGATCGCGCCCTCGTCACCCCGATGGCGCTCGCCGCCGCCGCCGCCGGTGCTGACGGGCTGTTGATCGAGGTGCACCCCGAGCCCGCCCAGGCGCTGTGCGACGGCGCCCAGGCGCTGACCCCGGCGATGTTCGGCGATCTGATGGACGCGCTGCAGCGGGTGCTGCTGGCGGTCGGCCGCACGCTCGCCGTCCCCAACCTCGAGCACCGCCGCCCGCCGCGGGTTCACGAGGTCCGGACGTGAGCCAACAGGTCCAGTCGATGTTCGCGCAGATCGCGCCCCGCTACGACACCGCGAACGATGCGCTCAGCTTCGGGCGACACCACGCCTGGCGGCGCACAGCGGTGAAGCTCGCCGGCGCCGCACCCGGGATGGCGGTGCTCGACTGCGCCACCGGCACCGGCGACCTCGCCCTCGAGTTCAAGCGCGCCGTCGGCCCCACCGGCGAGGTGATCGGCACCGACTTCTGCGAGCCGATGCTCCGTTCGGCCCCCGCCAAGGCCGCGCGCGCCCAGCTGGCGGTGCGCTTCGAGGTCGCCGACGCGATGAAGCTGCCGTACCCGGACGCGCGCTTCGATCTCGCTTCGATCTCCTTCGGGATCCGCAACGTCGACGATCCGAAGGTCTGCCTCGAGCAGCTCGCCCGGGTGGTGAAGCCCGGCGGCCGGGTGATGGTGCTCGAGTTCGGCCAGCCCGAAGGCCCGTTCGGCGCCCTCTTCCGCTTCTACGCCCGGTTCCTGATGCCGGTGATCGGCCGGGTGGTGACGGGAAACCGCGCCGCCTACGAGTACCTGCCCCGCACCGCCGCTGCCTTCCCGTCGGGTGAGCAGTTCCTCGCGCTGATGAAGCAGACCGGCCGGTTCGCCGACGCCCGCGCCACCCCGCTGATGTTCGGCACCGCCTGGGTCTACGTCGGCACCGTCACGCGCTGACGCTCTTCTTGCGCCACCGGGCCCACAGCTTCGGCCCCACCGCCAACAGCAGCACCGCCGCGCCCCCCAGCAGCGCCTTCCCCAGCGCCTCGCTGCGCGCTCCCTCCACCCCTTCGATCAGCGCCGTCGCGAACCAGGTGTAGACGACCGTCGGCGGCACCCCGCCGATCGCCGAGCCCACCGCGAAGTGCCACCACTTCAGCGGCGAGACCCCCGCCGCCACGTTCACCGCCACGAACGGCAGCGGCAGCTGGCGCACCGCGATCATCGTCGTCACCCCGCTCTCGCGCAAAAGTGCCCCGCTCCAGCCCCGGCGCACCAGCCACCGCTCGACCCGCGCCTGGCCCACCCAGCGGCCGGCCCAGAACTGAAGGTTGGAGACCAGGTTGAGCGCCAACAGGCTCAGCGCCACCCCCGGCCCATAGCCCCAGACCACCGCCGCCACGATCGCGAACCCCACCGCCGGGACCAGGGCGGTCGTCCCGACCAGGTAGAGCACCACGAAAACCCCCATCGCCCCCGGGTGGGTCCCCAGCTCGCGCAGGCGCTCCACCAGCAGCTTGGGCTCGAACTGGGCCCCCCACCGCCACCGGGCGAACCCCAAAGCCAAGCCCCCAATGAATAGGAGCAGCCAGATTGCCTTGCGATGCTTCGGGTCCAAGCCGAGTTTCTTACTCTTTTTCGTTGAAAAGCCCCGTGGTGCGTGAAAACTCCCCGCCATGGCCAAACAGACCGTCACCGTCACCGATAATCGCACCGGCAAGAGCTACGAGCTGCCCATCGAGAACGGCTGCATCCGTTCGATGGACCTTCGGCAGATCAAGACGGCCCCCGAGGACTTTGGTCTGATGGCCTATGACCCGGCCTTCCTCAACACCGCCAACTGCAAGAGCTCGATCACCTTCATCGACGGCGACGCCGGAATCCTCGAGTACCGCGGCTACCCGATCGAGCAGCTGGCCGAGAAGTCGACCTACCTCGAGGTCGCCTACCTGGTGATGAACGGGGAGCTGCCCTCGCGCGGCCAGCTCGAGGAGTTCACCCACATCGTCACCCACCACACGTACGTGCACGAGAACGTGAAGAACTTCATGAGCGGCTTCCGCTACGACTCGCACCCGATGTCGATGCTCGCGTCGACCGTCGCGGCGCTCTCGGGCTTCTACGCCGACGCGAAGAACGTGAAGGACAAGCGCACCCGCCGGATCCAGATGATGCGGCTGATCGCCAAGATGCCGACCCTCGCCGCCTTCAGCTTTCGCCACACCCAGGGCCTGCCGTACGTCTACCCGGACAACGATCTGTCGTACGGCGGCAACTTCCTCGCGATGGTCAAGCGGATGGCCGAGAGCCGCTACAAGGTCAACCCGATCCTCGAGCGCGCGATGGACGTGCTGTTCATCCTCCACGCCGATCACGAGCAGAACTGCTCCACCACCGCCACCCGGGTGGTCGGCAGCTCGGAAGTCGATCCGTACTCGGCGGTCTGCGCCGGGATCACCGCCCTCTACGGCCCGCTCCACGGCGGCGCCAACGAGGCCGTGCTGCGGATGCTGCGCGAGATCGGCTCGGTCGCGAAGGTCCCCGAGTTCATCAAGAAGGTGAAGG
>JAGSPQ010000986.1 GCA_018262385.1 Myxococcaceae bacterium
CATCTCGAACACCGCCTGGAGCTCGGGGCTCTCGCCGACGATGTTGCTGAACTGGTGCTTCTGCTGAAGCCGCTCGTTGAGCAGGTGGACGTCGCGGCGAAGGCTGCGCTTCTCGATCGCCTTCTCCACCGTGATCAGCGCGGAGTCGACGTCGAGCGGTTTGACGAGGTAGCTCTCGGCGCCCAGGCGCATCGCCTCGACCGCGTTCTCGACGGTGGCGAAGCCGGTCATCATGATGAAGGTGGCGTCCGAGCCCGACTCCAGCGACCGTCGAAGCAGCGAGAGCCCGTCGAGCCTCGGCATCTGCACGTCGCACAGCACCGCCGCGGGGTCGAACTGCCGCATCTGGATCAGCGCTTCTTCCCCGTCGGCCGCCTCGGCGACCTCGTAGCCCTCCTCGAGGAAGAGCGTCTTCAGCCCTTCGCGGGTGATCGGCTCGTCTTCGACGATCAGGATCCGGCCCAGGGCTTGCTTCGTGGTTTCGCTCGCAATCACGTGCCACCCTCCAGGACTTCCCTGCGACCGTGCCAGAAACAGGCCCCGGAGTCTCACTGCGCCCGGTTTAGCCCCGGGTGGGGCACCTCACCCCATTGCCCCATCGAATGGGTCAATTGCCCCGACCGCAAGGGGTCGCTACTTTTTCCTCAGCTCGGCGAGCTGCAGCTTCTCGTGGTCGGTGGCGATGCGGACCCCGACCAGGTCGACGTGCACCAGGCGCCCGGCGCCCCAGTCGACCTCGCCCTTCTTCCCCCGCTTGTCGATGGCGATCTTCCCGAGGGTGAAGACGATCCGCGCCTCGAGCCCGACGCCCTGGTTCTCGCGAAACGCCTGGGCCTCGGCGGCAGTGCGGAAGGGGAGCGCGAACGTCAGCGGCTGCGCGCGCCACACCGCCTGCTGGGTCGCCTCCTCCTCGTCATCGTCCGGCTGCGGGGGACGCACCGCCTTCGCCGGATCCCCCCAGGCGACGGCGAGGAGCCCGAGGCCGTCGAAGCACTCCATCACTCCGTCGACCTGGACGGTCAGCGCTTTCTTCTTCGCGTTGTACTTGCGCAGCGTCACTCCCGTGTCGAACGGCAGCACCGCGACGAACGTCGAGCCTCGCACTTTGGCGGCCAGCTCCGCCCGCCTGGCCTCGTTGGCCTCTTTCTCGGCGCCCTCGCCCGGCGTCTCGGGAAACAGCGCCCACATTCCTTCCGGGCACGGCTTGCCGGTCTTCACCCGCAGGTAGGCGGGGTCGGCCCAGAACGGCTCGAGCTTCGCCGGCTCGATCTTCGGTTTCCCGGCGTTGCGCCTGGCCTCTTCGGCCGCCTCGAACGCCTTCTTCGCTTCGGCCCGGGCCTTCTGCGCCTCGGCCATCTTCTGCTTCTGATCGGTGCAACCGCCTGCGGCAGCGAGCACGACCAGCACCATCAGCGCCTTTGCCCACGCGGCCATTGGATCTCCCTTCGCGGGGGATTCTAGGCAGCTTCGCGTTCAGAACGTGTACGGCAACAGCGCGGTCGAGATCGACCCGTTGGCCCATTCGACGGTGACGCCCACATAGGCGGTCTCGGGCTGCGGCGAGAACAGCGCGACGTAGGGCTCGTGGGTGAAGGTCTGCACTGCGAGCACGGTCTGGTTCTGGTCGGCGAGGAACAGGTCCACCCGCCGGGGAACCCGCCCCTGCGGATCGGCCCAGGTGAGGCGGACCGCTCCGTCGAGCCGCTCGGCCCAGAGGCGGGCCTTCACCGGGCGGTCCTCCTCGATCACCTGCGGCTGGTAGATGTAGACGCTGTCGGTCGGGCGCCAGTAGAGGTCGTAATAATAACCAAACCCCAGCGGGGGCAGCCCGATCTGAATGCCCGGGGCGAGGTAGAAGTGGAAGTAGGGGTAGCGCGCGTTGAACCCGTAGATCCCGTAGGCGTCGTCCCAGAGCGAGTAGGGGTAGGGGAAGTAGCCGTAGCTGAGCGGGTAATCGAAGCTGCGGAAGTACCAGTAGGGGTAGCCGCCGCGATGCCGCTGGTCCCAGTGGTTGTGCTGGTGACCCCAGTAGCGACCCTGGTGGCCGCGGTACCCGTGGTGAAGCTTCTGCTCGAGCGGAGGAGTCGGCAGCGGTCGATTCTCACGCACCGCGGGCAGCGGGGCTGGCGCCATGCGGCCATCGCGCTGGGGAACCGGGCGCAGCTGGGGCTGGAGCGGCACGGCCCGGCCCTCGAGCTGCGGCTGGGTGAGCGGGGGCAGGGGCCGGATCTCTCGCCCGGCCGGTGGACGTGGCCCGGAAGGAATCTGAGGTCCCGAGGGCGGAGCCAACCGCTCGGGCTGCGTCGGAGTCGGAGTCACGCCGGGCGCAGGTCTCGCGGGCTCGCCGGGAATGCGGGGAGGTCGCTCCGCAGGACGAGTCGCCGGAGGGATGCCGGGCTCAGGTCGCGCGGGCTCCTGGGGAATGCGGGGAGGTCGCTCGGTAGGACGAGTCGTCGGAGGTGTGCCGGGCTCAGGTCTCGGGGGCTCCCCGGGATTGCGGGGAGGTCGCTCGGTAGGACGAGTCGTCGGAGGGATGCCGGGCTCAGGTCGCGAGGGCTCCCCG
>JAGSPQ010000987.1 GCA_018262385.1 Myxococcaceae bacterium
CCCTCGGGCGCCTCGACCCTCACCGAGGCGCAGGTCGCGCTCGCCGCGCTCACCGGCCGGACCCGCCACCTCGATCAGGCGCGGAAGTACCTCGAGCGGACCCGCAGCGAGTGCCTCGAGAACCCGATGGGCTACGGGCACCTGCTGCTGGCCGCCGACGCGCTGCTCGACGGCGCGGCGGACCTGACCGTGATCGACCTGGCGCCGCTGGCGGCGGTGCCCTCGAGGGTGTTCGCCCCCACCGTCCATGTCGCGCTGCACCACGCGGGCGCGCCGGTGCCGAAGGTCCTCGCCCAGACCCTCGAGGGGAAGAGCCGCCCCGGCGCCTACTTCTGCCGGAACTTCAGCTGCCTGGCGCCGGTGCTGACCGAGCCCGAGGTCGAGGCGCTGGTCACCCCGGTGTGACATCTGCCCACCCGGGCGCGGGCACTTTTGGAGCACCCCTTTGGAATCTGGGGGACACTTCCCCCGGAGGTTGTCCCCCATGATCTCGAAGATTCCCCCGCGCCGTTCCCCCGTGCGCGCCCAGGCGGCCAGCACCGCGGCGAAGAAGCTGGCGGCGCGCGCCACCGGCTACGCGCAGAAGAGCTCCTTCGAGACGGTGAAGAAGGTCGGCCAGGCGATCGGCAAGGTCGCCGGCGGAGTGCGCGAGGCGCGCCGCGACACGATGCGCGACTTCAAGGACATCAAGCGCGGGCTGCGCACCGGCAACGATCCGGCGGTGAAGGTCGGGGTCGCCTCGACCAGCGCCCGGCTGAACCTGAAGCTGCCGGACCTGGCGCCGCTGACCGGCTGGGGCGCTTTCGGCAAGCTGGGCGACGCGCTCGGCCACGTGATGCGCGATCGCTTGAACTTCAACCGCGACGACTACCGCGGAGTGATGAAGATGGCTTCGGGGCGGATCAACGATCCCGATCCCTCGAACGGCCGGGTCCTCTAGCCGACCCAGAGCGCGGCCTGGAGCGCCCGCACCGCGGTGCGCACCTGCTCCGACTGCTCGCTGTCCTTCGTCACGCTGCGCAGCCGCTCGTCGGCGCGGGCGCGAGCCCCCCTCGCGAGGTCGAGGTACCCGCGAAACACCGCCGTCACCGCGTGCGCGTGGGCGTCGGTGACCGAGCTCAGCAGCGCCTCGGCCTGGGTGAAGCCGGCCTCCGCCTCGGTCAGCCGCTGCTGGGCGGCGCGCGAGGCGGCGAGCGCGCTCGTGCACAGCCCCTGGTACCGGCGGTCTCCGACCTCTTCGAACAGGGCGAGCGCGCGGGCCAGGTGTCCCTCGGCCTCGACCCACTGCTTCTCCTCGAGCGCAGCGGTGCCGAGGTTGTTGAGCACGATCCCCTCGAAGCGCGCGTTGCCGGTCTCGCGGTGCACCGCCAGCGCCCGCTCGAGCAGCGCCCGGGCGGCGGGCAGCGAGCCCTCGGCGCGCACCAAGCTGGCCAGGTTCGACAGCACGATCCCCTCGCTGCGGCGGTTGCCGACCTCGCGGTGAATCGCCAGCGCCTGCTCGAAGTGGGTGCGCGCCTGCGGCAGCTGCTGCTTCTCCTGGAAGTAGCTGCCGAGGTTCGACAGCACGATCCCCTCGAAGCGGCGATCGCCCACTTCCCGGTGCAGCGCCAGCGCGCGCTCGTAGAGCTTGAACGCCGCGTCCACCGCGCCCATCTCTTGCGACAGCCCGCCCAGCTGCCCGAGCACCCGGCCCTCGAACCAGCGGTCGGACGTGCGGCGCGCCATCTCCAGCGCCTGCTCGTAGCGCGCCCGCGCCTGGTCCATCTGCCCCATCTGCCGCAGCGAGCTGCCGACGTAATTGTGCAGCCGCGCGGCGAGCTTCGGCTCGGGCGCGAGCACCAGCGCCGCTTCGAAGTCGTCGATGCTGTCCTGGAACCGCCCGCGCCCCTGCCGGGCCAGGCCCCGGGCAAGCAGCCCCCGCGCCTTCGGACCCGGTGGGTGGGGATGCGCGAGCGCCGCGTCGAGCATCGGCAGGTGTGAGATGAACGGGCCGCGCAGCGCCAGCAGCGGATCGACCGCCAGCGCGGCCTCGAGCGCCTGCGGCCCGGGCGCGTGCTGAAAGACGGCGAACAGGTTGTCGCGCTCGACCTGCAGCCGATCGAGCACCCCGGTCGCCTCGCGGCTCTCGAGCTTCTGCAGCCACAGCGCCGCCGCGGCGAGGTACCAGCTGGCGTGCCGCGCGCGCGCTTCCCGCTCGGCGTCGGGGCCCAGCGTCTTCAGCTTCTCGAGCGCGTACTCGCGGATGCTCTCGAAGAACCCGAACCGCATCTCGCCCGGGAAGCCGGCCGCTTCCCAGGTGCGCACCAGCGACTTGTCGCGCAGCGCCTGCAGCACGTCGAGCGCCCACGGCGCCCCGGGAAACGAGCTGAGCGAAATCACCGCCTCGCCCGCTTCGATCGAAAAGCCGCCGCGGAACACCGACAGCTGGGCGAGCGCGAGCTGCTCGTGGCCCTGCAGCAGCTCCCAGCTCCAGTCGATCGCGCCGCGCAGGGTGGCCTGGCGGGCGGTGAGATCGTTGCGCGCGCCGGCGAGCAGGTCGAACCGGCGGGGCAGCCGCTGCA
>JAGSPQ010000988.1 GCA_018262385.1 Myxococcaceae bacterium
TCCGCGCAGTCGCGCTTCGGCCGGGGCTGCTGGCCGACCGGCGCCGCCCGTACGAGGCGCTGTTTGAGCTCTACCTCCAGCAGGGCGATCCCCAGTCGGCGGTGGCAGTGATGGAGCAACTGCTCGCCGCCACCTTCCTCGAGACGATGGCCGCGACGCAGATCGCAACCGCCGATCTCGAGACCTCGGCCCGCGCCGCCGCGCGCCGGCTGACCACCCGGCAGCTGCTCATGCGCCAGGAGCATACCCAGGCCGCAGCCCCGCTCGGCCAACTGCTCGAGCGACTTGGCCAGCGCGAGGTGCTCGCGTTTCTCACCGCCCGCGGCCACCTCTACCGGGTGCACGTGTTGGCGGGGAAGCTCGCGGTCCAGCAGCTCGAATCGGCCCAGGAGGTGCGGGTGAAGCGGGAGCGGGTCGAGGCCCACCCCGACGACCCAGCGGCCGCCGAAGCGCTCGGGCAGGCGCTCTGGCCCAAGCCGCCTCCGGGGCCCGACCTGCTGATCGTCACCGACGCCAGCCTGGCCGGCCTCTCTTTCGCCGGGCTCCGGCTCAACGGCCACTACCTCATCGAGCACCACGTGTTGGCATATGCGCCGAGCCTGGGGTTCGCTGCGACGCTGCAGGATCGAGCGCCGACCGGCCGTGGCGTGTTGGTGCTCGGCGATCCGAAGGGCAACCTTCCCGGAGCTGCGGCCGAGGCGCGCGAGACTGCCCACAGGCTCGAAGGGGCCCTGGCGCTGGGCCCGGCGGCGACGATCGCCCGGTTCAAGGAAGGCTGCCGGGCCGAGCTGCTCCACCTGGCGGCCCACTCCGGTGTCGGTGCGGACGGGGCGTGGCTCGAGCTGGCCGACGGCTCGGTCACCACCGGAACCGTTGTCGAGGAGCGCTGCGGTCCGACCCTCGTCTACCTCGCCAGCTGCGCCTCCGCCGCTTCGGCCCGGAAGGACGGCGCAGGGACCCTGGCGAGCGCCTTTCTGGCCGCCGGCAGCCGGTTCGTCATCGCCACCACCCGGTCGATCGACGACGCCACCGCCGCCCGCTTCACCCGGACCCTGTTCGCCGACGGCAAGTGGGATCAGCTGCCGTTGCGGCTGGCCATCGCCCAGCGCGGCCTGCTCAAGACCGCGCCCCGCTCCGCGTGGGAGCCGTTCATCGTGCTTGGCCCCTGACCGCGGGCTTCTCAGTCCGGCGGAATCCACTCGGGGGGGTGGCCCGGCGCGGCGATCAGCAGCCCCTTCAACCCCGGGGGGGCGACCTCCGGCACCACCCGGCCATCGAACCGCGCGAACCGCTGGTAGTCGGCGACCAGCCTGGCATTCATCTCCAGCACCGACTGGGGGTCGGTCGGATCGCAGTTGTTGCGCGCCTCCCGCACCCGGTACTGGGGGATGAAGTTCACGTCCGGCATCATCGACAGCAGCTCCCGGTCGGCGAGCACCGCCAGCTCGTCCTGGGTCCACCCCCCACGGCTCTGGGCGAAGTAGAGATCGGCGTCGCTCTGCTCGCCGAACAGGGTCAGCACGATCGACTCCCCGTTGGTCATCCAGCTCTGCAGGTCGAGCACCGCGCTGCCCGCCTGCAGCTCGGTCCGGAACACCGCCAGCGGCCGGCCCCGGCTCGCCTCGCGGAGCACCGCCGAGAAGGCGGGCGCCTCGCCGTGAAAGCCGATCAGCCGATCCTGGCCGGCCGGGTCGGGTGAGAGCCAGAAGGCCTGAAAAAACGTCGCGAAGCGGCTCTCGAGATCCGTCGTTGCCAAGTACTACCTCCGGGGTGGGTTCAGCTCGTTCAGGAAGTGCTTCAGCGCCTGGGTGGTGAGGCAGAAGTAGCGCAGCACCGGCTCGATCTGGCGGCGGGCCTGGCCCAGCCGGGCCTCGATCACCTGCGGATCACTCGGGCTCGCCAGCAGGCCCTGGAGCTCGCGGGCCAGCTCCTCGGTGTAGCCAGCCAGCGGCACCAGCAGCCCGAACAGGTGCACCTCGCGGTTGGCCCACCCCCGGGGAGCAACCGCTGCCCGATCGCTCTTCTGGGCCTGCAGCAGCTGGAACGCCCGCTCGATCCGCGCGAAGTCCCCCCGCCGCTGGTGGACCCGCGGCACCAGGCTGCGCCGCCGCAGCGTCTCGATCGCTTCCTCCAGCCCGGCCGGGGTCAGCGTGCAGACCCGGGTCGCCTCCCAGACCAGAGTCAGGTAGGTGCGGTGCAGCTGCTCGACCGCGACCCGCAGACATAGGGTCAGCCAGCGCCGGCGCCGGGTCGCCAGCCGCAGCCCCGCGCTGAGCTCGCGGATCCCTTCGGTCACGTCCCGGTAGGCGTCCACGCTCATCAGCAGCAGAATCGGCGCCAGCGGCACTGCGCTCGCGCTCGAGTCGATGGGGCGGGGCATGCGCGTGCGTCCTCCTGAAAAGTACTGCTCGAGAGAGGGGGACGACGGCCCCCCGCGGCGTGGTGCCGCTCGTTCGTCGTGCCCCCGCTCTCGATTCCTTCGTGGTGGGGCAAAGGCGACCCATCCACCCGCCGCGTTACAAACAAACCGACGAAGTGGCGCGCGAGTGGACGACAATCG
>JAGSPQ010000989.1 GCA_018262385.1 Myxococcaceae bacterium
GCCGCCGGGGCTCGACGAGCTGTTCGAGGGGTATGACCAGGCGGTCTCCGGCAGTCCGCCCAGAAACGCGCCGAGCTCGTCGGCGGAAGCAGCGGCCCCTGAGCGGAGCCGCAAACGCGCGATGAAGGACGCCTTCGGCGGTCCACCCGGAATGCCACCGCCGGCGCCTCCTCCGCCACCGAGGATGGCGATGCCGGTGATGGCGCCGCAAGTGCAGCTGGCCCGCAGCTCCGCCCCGATGGCGATCCTCGGGGGTGCCCTGGCGAAGTCGGTCGGCCGGGCGAGGAGCGCGTCGGACGAGCTGGCGGAAGAGGAGGCCCCGATGGCGGACGGCGCGATGCTGTCGGACGAGCCGATGCCGTCGGACGCGCCGATGCGGCCGCAGAGCGCCCCGGCGATCGTCCCCGAGGAAGCGCTGCTCGACTACGACCGGCTGACGATGCCGCGCGCGCACGAGGCGGCGGGGCCCCGCGGCCGGCTCCAGCCCGCCCCGGAGTGGGAGCTCGCCTTCGTCTCGGCGGTCTCGGTGCAGGTGAACGTGGTCACCGCGGCCTGGGTGAGAGCCCGGCAGGTGGCCGAGCAGGTCGAGCAGCTGCCGTTGCCCGAGCACGCGGCCTCGGTGCGGGCCGCCGCCGCGGCGTTCGACTACCGCTACGAGTGCGCGGCGCGGGTGGACGTACCGTCGAGCGGCAAGTGGTCGC
The DNA here is from genome assembly GCA_018262385.1 of Myxococcaceae bacterium. Taxonomy (GTDB): domain Bacteria; phylum Myxococcota; class Myxococcia; order Myxococcales; family Myxococcaceae; genus JAGSPQ01. Next base: position 702 of record JAGSPQ010000989.1, read on the forward strand.
TGGTCCCGGTGATGACCGCGCAGGTGGGGTTGACGCCGGGGTACTCGTGCGTGCCGTCGGTCGAGCCGAAGGTCTACCGGGTGCTGAAGGTGTCGAATCGATCGGCCCACGCGCTGCTGCAGGGCCCGGTGGACGTCTCGGTCGGCGACGAGTTCCTGATGACGACCCAGTTCCCCACCCTGCCGCCGAAGGGCGACGAGGCGCGGCTCGGCCTGGGCGTGGAGGAAGCGCTGAAGGTCGCGCGGAAGACGCAGTTCAAGGAAACCAGCGGCGGGCTGCTGGGTGGCTCGACGGTGCTCCCGCACGAGATCGAGATCGAGGTGAGCAACCGCCTGCCCCACCCCGCGGCGATCGAGATCCGCGAGCGGGTGCCGGTGAGCCAGGACCCCGACGTGAAGATCGAGGAGACGGCGGTGAAGCCGCCCTGGGAAAAAGACGAGAAGGTCCGCGACGGAGTGCAGACCGACGGCGCGCGGCGCTGGCAGTTGACCGTCGGGCCGGGCGAGAAGGCGACGGTCAGCGCGCAGTTCAGCATCAAGATCCCCTCGGACAAGATGCTCGTCGGTGGAAACCGGCGGGTCTGATCTGAAGCACCGCACAGGAGCGAAATGAGCCAAGCCACGCTGATCGAGGTGCCGGTCGCAAGAGTCACCTGCATGGAAGACCGCGCCCAGGTCGAACGGCGGGCGGAGCTCGAGCTGAAGCCGGGGGTGCAGCGACTGAAGGTCCACGACGTCTCGACGCTGGCGGTCGATCGATCGCTGCGGGTCGAGCTCAACGGCGCGAAGCTGCTCGACGCGAAGCTGGTGCGGCGCTGGCGTGAGCAGCCCCAGGGAGGCCTGGAGGCCGACGCGAGCGAGCTGAAGAAGAAGGCCCACGGGATCGAGCTGGAGCTGAAGGCCTGCGCGGACGACGTGGCCCGGCTGACGGTTCGCCGCGAGCTCGTGCTCGGCGCGCGGGCCGCAATCTACCGCGAGATCCAGGAAGCGACCGGGTCGGGCAAGAGCGACCCCGAGCACTGGAGCCGCCGGCTGGGCGAGCTCGGCGTCGAGCTCGAGAAGCTGGAGGACACGCTGCGCACCCGGACGCTGAACCAGAACTGGCTGCAGCACCGCGCCCGGGAGGCGAGCTCCGCGCTGGCGGCGAGCGAAGAGCGCAAGTCGTCGCTGCAGTGCGCGCTCGAGCTCACCGTCGAGAGCCCGGGCGGGAAGGCGTCCTTGCGCGCCACCTACCTGACGCCCTGCGCCGTCTGGCGGCCCGCCTACCGCGCCACCCTGCTGGCCGACGCGGTGAAGTTCGAGAGCGAGGCGATCGTCTGGCAGCACACCGGCGAGCCGTGGAACGACGTCGAGCTGCTGTGCTCGACCGCGCGGCCGGCGCTGGGCACCACTCCCCCGACGCTGACCGCCGATCGGATCTCGACCCGCGCCAGGCGCACCGAAGAGAAGAAGGGGGTCGACGTCATGATTCGGGAAGAGGTGATTCAGTCGTCGGGGGAAGGCGGCGTCGCGGCTGCCGCCCAGCTGCCGGGCCTCGACGACGGGGGCGAGACGCGGCTGCTGAAGGCGCCGGCGAAGGTGACGGTGCCCAGTGACGGCCAGCCGCATCGGATTCCGCTCTCGTCGTTCGAGACCCCGGCGCGGCTCGAGCGCAGCTGCGCTCCCGAGCTGACCCCGCTGATCTCCCTGGTGGCGCGGTTTGCGAACGCGGGGCCCCACGTGCTGCTGGCCGGCCCGGTCGACCTGCTCCGGCAGAGCGGCTTCGTCGGGCGCGCGCAGCTGAAGTTCGCCGGGCAGAGCGAAACGGTCGCCCTGTCCTTCGGCAGCGAGGACGGGCTGCGGGTGGTGCGCACCGTCGA
>JAGSPQ010000990.1 GCA_018262385.1 Myxococcaceae bacterium
CCTCGGGGACCACGAACCCCAGCAGCACCCCCAGCGCGGTCGACTTCCCTCCGCCCGAGGGCCCGACCAGCGCGGTCAGCTTCCCCGCCGGCACCTCGAGGGACAGGCCGTCCACCCCCAGCCGCCCGTCGGGGTAGCGGACCCGCACTCCCTCCAGCCGCAGCGCCTTCGTCAGCGGGCCCGCCTCGGCGCCCGCGTCCTGCTCGGGCTCGGCGTCGAGCACCTCGAACAGCCGGCCCGCCGCGCCCACCCCCTGGGAGACCATCGAGAAGGTGCCCGCCACCGCCTTGAGCGGCTGGTACATCAGCAGGGCGGCGGCGAGGAACGAGACCAGCCGCCCGGCCAGCGCCGGCTCGGCCGCCACCGCCTGCGCGCCGACCGCCACGCAGAGCGCCACCCCGAGCACCCCCAGGATCTCGAGGGTGGGAGTGAACGCGCCGCGAATGAAGAGCGAGCGCTTCATCACCTGCAGGTAACGCGCTTGCTCGGCATCGAACCGCGCCAGCGCCTGCTTCTCGGCCCGGTAGCCCTGGACGATCGGCAGGTTGTGCAGCTGCTCGGCCGCCAGGGTGGTGAGCGCGCCCAGCGAGGCCTGGCTGCCGGTGGCGGTCTTCTTCAGCGCCTTCGCAAACCGCGAGACGGGCCAGATCATCAGCGGCAGCACCCCGAAGGCGAGCGCGAACAGCCGGACGTCGATCGCCAGGCACACCCCCAGCAGCGCCACCACCTGCAGCGAGTCCTTCGCCCAGCTCGAGAGCGCCTGGCCGACCGCGAACTCCACCTGGGTGAGGTCGGAGCTGAAGCGCGAGACCAGCTCTCCCGAGTGGCGGGTCTCGTACCAGGCCGGCGGCAGCTGCAGCAGCCGGCCGTAGAGGTCGGCCCGCAGCTTCGCCAGCACCGCCTGGGCCACCTGCTGCATCAGCCCGGCGTGGACGAAGGAGGCGAGCGCCTTCACTGCGGCGACGGCGAGGATCGCCAGCGGCAGCTTCCACTGCAGGTCCGGGTGGGAGGTGCCGACCAGCAGTCCCTGCAGCAGCGGTCCCAGCAGCCAGGCCCAGCTCGCCGCGGCGGCCGCCGCCAGCACCGACGCCAGCACCGCGGCGAGCACCGTGCCCCGGTGGGGGCGGACCCGCTCCATCAGCCGGGGCCAGGCGGTCCTGGAATGAAGTGGATTGCGGAGGGTCACGATTGCTCGGGCAGGAACGTGCGTTATATGTGCCCGCGTCCCATGACGAAGCGCGACTACTACGAAGTTCTCGGCGTCGAGAAAAACTGCGACGCCGGCACGATGAAGTCGGCGTTTCGCAAGCTGGCGATGCAGTACCACCCTGATCGCAACGCCGAGCAGGGCGCGGAAGAGAAGTTCAAGGAAGCGTCCGAGGCGTACGAGGTGCTCTCGGATCCCGACAAGCGCGCCCGCTACGACCAGTTCGGCCACCGCGGGGTGGAAGGCTTCGGCGGCGGCGGCGCGGGCGGGTTCGGCGGAAACGTCAACATCAACGACATCTTCGGCGAGATCTTCGGCGACATCTTCGGCCAGCGCGGCCGCCAGCGGCAGGCCCGCAACCGGGGCGCCGACCTTCGCTACAACCTCGAGATCTCGTTCGAAGAGGCGGCGTTCGGGGCCGAGGTCACGGTCAAGATTCCCCGCCCCAAGCGCTGCGAGGTCTGCGACGGCACCGGCTCGAAGACCAAGCAGACCCGCCAGTGCCCGACCTGCGGCGGGGCCGGCGAGGTCCGCTTCACCCAGGGCTTCTTCGCGGTCGCCCGGGCCTGCAGCCAGTGCAACGGCAGCGGAGCAATCGTCGCCGACCCCTGCAAGAACTGTAAGGGCAGCGGGAAGCTGGAGAGCGAGACCAGCCTCCAGGTGAAGATCCCCGGCGGGGTCGACGCGGGGACCCGGGTCCGGCTGGCGGGCGAGGGAGAAATCGGCGAGCACGGTGGGCCTCCGGGAGACCTCTACGTCGTCGTCCACGTCAAAGAGCATCCGCTGTTCGTGCGCGAGGAGTACGAGGTGCTGTGCGAGGTGCCGATCTCGTTCACCCAGGCGGCGCTCGGGGCGCAGATCGACGTCCCCACCCTCGATGGGAAAGTGAAGATGAAGATTCCCCACGGCACCCAGTCGGGGAAGGTCTTCCGGCTCAAGGGCAAGGGGATCCCGCATCTGCACGGCAGCGGGCGCGGCGATCAGCACGTGCGGGTCACCGTCGAGACCCCGACCGAGCTCAACGCCGAGCAGCGCGAGCTGCTCGAGCAGTTCGCCAAGGCCTGCGGCGAGGGCGTCAACCCGCAGTCGAAGAGCTTCTTCGAGCAGGTGAAGAAGCTGTTCGGCTAGCGCAGCTCGATCTTCGCTTTCGCCCGGAGCTCCTTCAGAACGCTGTCCCGTCGCTCTTCGAACTTCGCGGCCAGCAGCGTGGCCTCAATGGCTGGCGCCGCCGCTTAGTATCTGACTGCAAGATCCTGCTTGCGCTCGACCAGCTTGATGATCCAGAAGGTCTCACGCTGGTAGGCGATCAGCCCGCTGTGCTGGCCGGGCTGCATCTGGTCCAGCTC
>JAGSPQ010000991.1 GCA_018262385.1 Myxococcaceae bacterium
GACCACCGTCGCGACCCGGCCCCCGAAGGTCCCGAAGTTCACCCGGAGCACCAGCTGCGACGAGGTGGCCCGGTTCCCGGCGCCGTCGATCGCCAGCGCGGAGAGGTTCACGTCCTCGAAGAAGGTGGTGTTGGGCACCGAGAACGAGAAGTACTGGCTGAAGGGCAGCGCCGCATTGGCGGGGATCAGCACGTTGCGGGCGCGCAGGGTGCCGGTGCCGCCGGCGGTCGAGAAGAAGGCGGTGTAGGCGAGCTCCGAGAGCGCCTTGTTGTCGTTGGCCGCCACCGTGAACTCGATGAAGTCCCCCGGCTGAACGGTGCAGCTGGCCGGCGTTCCGCTGAAAGCACAGGGCTGCCCGTTGCGCCGCACCTGGGCCTGCGGGATGTCCACCGTCGGAGGCGTGTTGTCGAACGAGAGCACGGTGACGAACACCGTGCCCTTCACCGGCGGCGTCAGCGTCCCCGGCTTGTACTCACCGTCGATCGCGTAGGTGCCCTCGGCGGTGAAGCGGTAGGTCGCCTGGAAGGCGCCGTTGAAGCAGGCCGAGGCGGTCGGAGCCACCCCGGTGCCTGCCGCGCTCCTGGCGGTGAAGGTCACGTCGGCGAGCGTCGCGGTGGCGCAGGGGATCGGGTTGCCGAACGGATCGCGCACCCGCGCGAACACCTGCATGTCGGCGTTCGGCCCGAGCAGGGTGGTGGAGGCCATCACGTCGATCGCCGCGGCGGCCGCCACGCCCACGTTCAGCTGCAGCGTGCCCTTCAGCCCCGCCCCGGCGATGTAGAAACTCAGGCTGTAGCTGCCCGCGCTCACCAGCCGGGCCGCGGTGCCGCTGCCGGTGATCCCGTCGTCGATCAGGATCGCGCCCGGCGCGTTGGTGAACACCTGCACCGGCCCGGTGGTCACGTTGCCGAACGCGTCCTGCACTTCATAGAGGTACTTCACGTCGGTTCCCGCCGGAACGGTCGCGGTGGTCCCCGTCGGATCGAAGGACAGCTTCGAGAAGGTGACCGCCGGCGCGGGGCGAACCGTCAGCTGCGCCACCGCCGAGGCGGTGCCGGAGGTCGCCTTGATCGAGAAGGTGTACCCGGTGGCCACCACCCCGGCCAGCTCGTACGCCACGAACTGCTGGGACTGGGGCAGCACCCCCTGCGGCTTCATCACTCCCCCCACGTTCGCCGTCGCCGGCAGCGGAGGGGTCACCTCGAAGCTCACCGCCGGATCGAGGAAGTCATTTCCGTACTGGTCGAGCATCGTCACGTCGAGCGCCACCTGCTCCCCGGCCCGCACCTCGCGCTGCCTCGGCACCAGCACCAGCCTGGCCGCGTGGGGTGGCTGGCTCTCGATCGTCACCGCGGCTGCTTCACTGACGTTGCCGGCCGCATCGGTGGCGGTGAGGCTGAACGCGTTCGCCGTGCCCGGCTTCAGCTCGACCTGCAGGCGGAAGCGGGCGGTGAACGGGTCGGCGGTCGTCTGCCCGTCGCCGTTGGGGCCGGTGAGCTTCACCGTCGAGCCGAACTCGGCGCTCCCGGTGATCCACACTTTGCTCTCCCCGGTGGGGCTGACCGGTGGATCGACGTTCGGCGCCGGAGGAGCGGTGGTGTCTTTCTGATTGCACGCCGCGAAGAGCAGCGCCGCCAGGGCGAGGAGGATTGGACGCTTCATGATTGCGACTCCGCGTTGAACAGGTGGAAGGCGTAGGAGAGGGCGGCGGTGAAGGCGTTGAAGCCCGTCGGCCCACCCTGCCGGGACAGGGGAAGCGGGAGCGCCCCGGTGAGAAAGGCGGCGCTGAGCGCGAGGTCGCCCGGGCCGAGCCGGAGGCGGTAGCTCAGGCCCACCTCGGCGAGGCCGCCCACCCCGAACTGGTTGTCGGACCTGCTGAAGGAGATCAGCTGGGTCTGCGCCAGCCACGGCCCGCCGCCGAGCCCGAGCCGCACCGTGCTGCGACCGGCGCGAACGAGGTCGAAGGTCGCCGCGGCGGCGATCGGAAACAGCCGCACGTTCTGGATGACCGCCGGGTCGTAACCGCGGGTCGGGATGAGCTGGGGACCCTGGGTGGTGAGCTCCGCCCATCCCCCCGAGAGCGACAGCCGCAGCCGGTCGCTGATCGCGCCCAATCGGAAGGACAGCTCGACCCGCGCTTCGGGCCCGGCCCCCAGCTGGGAGATCGCCACCAGGACTCCTCCCCGAGCCCCGGCCTCGACCTTCGAGCTTCGAAACACCGGCGCGGGGAGGGGCTCGGCAGTCGGGGTCGGCGGTGGCGGGGGAAGGACCTCGGCCGGAGCCGGAACCGCGACCACCGGTAAAGGAGCGGCGCGAGGAGGACTCGCCCGCGGCGTCGCCCGGGTCGGCGGCTTCTTGCGGATCAGCGGCGCCAGCTCGTCGTCGCCGGCGTGCGCGGGCGTCGAGGAAAAGCAGATCGCAAGCCAACCCAACGAGACGAAGATCCGAGCCAAGTCTGATCCGCTCCCTTTCAACCGGCCACGAGAGAGAGCGGGCGACCGCGCGGCAGGCTGCGCCTATGTTGGTGTCCACCTTCCACCTCGCCGAACCGG
>JAGSPQ010000992.1 GCA_018262385.1 Myxococcaceae bacterium
CACCGGCCCGACAGTCAATGGGTGCGCTCCACCGTGTACATCGCGAGCGCGGCCAGCGGCCCCGACTCGGGCTCCAGCACCCGCACCGCTTCCATCGCGGTGCGCACGCTCTGCTGGGCGAGCAGCCGCGCCTGTTCGAGCCCGACCACCGCCGGGAAGGTGTGGCGGCCGGCGTCCGCGTCGGCGCGGGTCGGCTTGCCCATCTGCTCGGGGGTGGCGGTGACGTCGAGCACGTCGTCGGCGATCTGAAATGCGAGCCCGATCGCCTCGCCGTAGATCTCGGCGGCCTTCAGCACCTCGGGGCCGCCGCCGGCCGCGAGCACCCCCAGCCGGCACGAGGCCTTCAGCAGCGCGCCCGTCTTCAGCCGGTGCAGCCGCACCAGGTAGTCGAGCTCGGCTGGCCGATCGACCGCGATGTCCAGCACCTGCCCGCCGACCATCCCTCCGCCGCCGGCCGCCAGCGCCAGCTCGCTGGCCAGCAGGGCCCGGATCGCGGCCGGGTCCCCGGTGGCGACGGTGGCGAGCGCGTCGGTCAGCAGCGCGTCTCCGGCGAGAATCGCCATCGCTTCGCCGAACATCTTGTGGCTGGTCGGCCGGCCGCGGCGCAGATCGTCGTCGTCCATCGCGGGCAGATCGTCGTGCACCAGCGAGTAGGTGTGGATCATCTCCACCGCGCACGCCGCGTCGTTCGCCGGCTCGCCGCCACCGTTGCTCGCCCGAGCGACCGCATCGGCGAAGGCCAACACCAGCACCGGCCGCAGCCGCTTGCCGCCGGCGAGCAGCGAGTAGCGCATCGCCTCGGCGAGCTTGGCCGGAGTCCGCTGGGCGATCGCGTCCATCCGCGCGGCGAGCAGCGCCTCGACCCTCGCCTGCTGCCGCTTCAGCCACCCGTCGAAGTCGAACCCGGCACCCATCAGAACGGCACGTCCTCGTCGCTCTTGGCGGCGCGCCTGGCGGGGGCCGCGGGGGCCGGCGACTCGGGCGGGTTGAGCGCGGCGGTGCGGCCATCGTCGGACAGCAGCTGCTCGACCCGCTTCTCTGCCTCGGCGAGCAGCTTCTCTCCGCGCTTCACCAGCTGGACCCCCTCGGCGAACTTCTCCAGCGACGCCTCGAGGGAAAGCGAGCCGCCCTCGAGCGACTCGACGATCTCCTGCAGCCGCGCCACCACTTCGCCGTAGCCGGTGCGCTCAGCCTTCTCCGTCTTTGTCGTGGTCACGATTCGGTGTTTCCTCGCCGGCTGTATAGGACGTTTGGCGGGAGCCCGTCACGGTTGCGTCGACCTCCCCGCGCAGCAGCCTGATCCGCAAGCCGTCCCCCGGCTTCACGTCTTTGGCCGAGCGCACCGCCCGCCCGTCGGCTGCGCGAAAGGCGATCGCATAGCCGCGCGAGAGCACCTTCAGCGGGCTGAGCGCGTCGAGCTGCCCTTCCAGCGCCTCCAGCGCCGCGCGCTCGCGGACCAGCGCCGCCTTGATCAGCGTCGGCAGCCGCGCCTTCACCGTCTGCAGGGCGCCGCGGGCCGCATGCGCCGCCGGCCGGGGCGAGACGTGGTGCAGCCGCTCGCGCCACAGCCCCAGGGCCTCGCGCTCGCGGCGGAAGGTCAGGGTCCCGGCCGACTGCAGCCGCGCCGCCAGCTGGTGGAGCGCTTTGCGGTTCGCCAGCAGCTGGGCCTGGGGGCGCAGCTGCTGGAGCTGGGCGTTGAGCGCGCGCAGGCGATCGCGGCGCTCGCGGGTGGTCCGCTCGAGCCCGGCGCGCATCTGCTCGGCCAGCTCGGACAGCTGGAGCCTTCGCTGCGAGAGCCCCCGCCGCGGGTCGCCGAGGTCGGCCTGCAGGCTGCCCAGCTGGTGGTGGCCTTCGAGGATCCGCCGCTCGACCGCCTTGCGCAGCCGCGCCCGGGTGGTCGCCAGGTGGAGCTGCAGATCCGCCAGCACCGGGGCGATCGCCTCCGCCGCCGCGCTCGGGGTCGGCGCCCGGAAATCGGCGACGTGATCGGCGAGGGTGGTGTCGACCTCGTGCCCGACCGCCGACACCACCGGCACCGGGCACTCGAAGATTGCCCGCGCCACCGCCTCTTCGTTGAACGCCCAGAGATCCTCGGCCGAGCCGCCGCCCCGGGTGACCACCAGCACGTCGATCTGCTGCCGCCCCAGCCGGCGAATCGCCCGGGCGATCTCGAGCGCCGCGCCGTCGCCCTGCACCCGGGTGTCGGCCACCAGCACCGGCAGGTGCGGATGCCGGCGATGGAGCACCTTGAGGAAGTCGCGCAGCGCCGCGCCGCTGATGCTGGTCACCACTCCGATCCGCCGCGGCAGGGCCGGCAGCGGCCGGCGGGGTTGAACCCGGCTCGGGCCGAACAACCCCTCGGCCATCAGCTTCGCCTTCAGCTGCGCGTAGGCCAGCGCCTGGGCGCCGACCCCGGTGGGCTCGATGCGCTGGACGATCAGCGAGTAGCGGCCCGAGGGCTCGTAGAGGTCGATGCTGCCCTCGACGATCACCGACAGCCCGTCCTTGAGGGCGAACTTGAGCCGCGCCGCGGTGGTCGCCCAGATCTTG
>JAGSPQ010000993.1 GCA_018262385.1 Myxococcaceae bacterium
AGCGGCTGGCGGACGAGGAGAAGCTGACCCACAGCGTGGTCCTCACCGGCCTTCCCCTTCGGGTCTTCAGCCGGGAAGCCTCACCGCTGGGCGAGTGCGCCGGCCGGTTGCCCGGGGAGCCTCCCCGGAAGGATTCCTCCCGCTTGGAGTTGCCCGAACGCGGCGGGCCCCGTTAGCTGCTTTCTTGGCACCAGGAGCAGCCATGGCAATTCAACGGAGCAAGAAGACCACCGCCGAAAGGCAGGACCGGATCGAGAAGCAGATCGACTACAGCGTGGAACCGGCGAAGCGGCTGAAAAAGAAGCTGCCCATCCCCGAGAAGTACGACCCGCGGTCGCGCGTACAGCCTTCGAAGCAGAAGCACCCCCCGCGCGCGCCGGGGCCCTGAGACCTAGAACAGCCGCGGAGCGTCTTTCAGCAGCGGGGCCTGCTGGTCCTTCCCCGACACCAGCGGGTTGGGCAGCGGCCAGCTGATCGCGAGGGCCGGATCATCCCAGCGGATCGCGCCCTCGGCCTCGGGGGCGTAGGGCTCGGTGACCTTGTAGAGAAAGTCGGTGTCGTCGGTGAGCGCGAGGAACCCGTGGGCGAAGCCGGCGGGGATCCAGAACTGTCTTCCGTTGCTCTCCGACAGCTCGACCGCGACGTGCTTGCCGAAGGTGGGCGAGGCCCTGCGGATGTCGACCGCCACGTCCCAGGCGGCGCCGCGGGTGACCATCACCAGCTTCCCCTGCGGCTTCGGCTGCTGGAAGTGGAGCCCGCGCAGAACGCCCTTCTTCGAGCGCGACCAGTTGTCCTGCACGAACGGGCCGACGCCGAGCGCGGCGTAGCGGCTGTGCTGAAAGGTCTCGACGAAGAAGCCGCGGTCGTCGCGGAAGATCTTCGGCTCGAGGATCAGCAGCCCTTCGATTTCGGGGCGGATGACGTTCATGGGATCTGCTGCGGCCCGCGGGCCAGCTCGAGCAGGTACTGGCCGTACTCGTTGTTCTTCATCGGCTGGGCGAGCTTGAGCAGCTGCTCGGTGGGGATGAAGTGCATCCGCCAGGCGATCTCCTCGAGGCAGCCGACCTTCAGGCCCTGCCGTTCTTCGAGGATCTGGATGAACTCGGACGCCTCCATCAGCGAGCGGTGGGTGCCGGTGTCGAGCCAGGCGTAGCCGCGGCTCATGATCTCGACCTTCAGCTGCTTGCGCCGCAGGTACTCGATGTTGACGTCGGTGATCTCGTACTCCCCGCGCGGCGAGGGCTTCAGGTTCTCGGCAATCTCGACCACCTGGTTGTCGTAGAAATACAGGCCGGTGACCGCGTAGTTCGACTTCGGCTCTTTCGGCTTCTCGGCCAGCGAAACCGCGTGGTGCTTTTCGTCGAGCTCGACCACTCCGTAGCGCTCGGGATCCTTGACCCAGTAGCCGAAGACCACCCCGCCCTTCTCGACCTTCGCCGCCCGCTGCACCATCTCCGACAGGCCGGCGCCGTAGAAGATGTTGTCGCCCAGCACGAGGGCGACGTTGTCCTTCCCGATGAAGCTCTTGCCGATGGTGAACGCCTGGGCCAGCCCGTCGGGCTTCGGCTGCTCGGCGTAGGAGAACTGCACTCCCCACTGCTCCCCGGTGCCGAGCAGCTCGCGGAAGCGGGGCAGATCCTGGGGAGTCGAGATGAGGAGGATCTCTTTGATCCCCGCCAGCATCAGCGTGCTGATCGGGTAGTAGACCATCGGCTTGTCGTAGATCGGCAGCAGCTGCTTCGAGACGACCCGGGTCAGCGGGTGGAGGCGGGAACCCGAACCGCCCGCGAGCACGATCCCCTTCATTTGTGGACTCCTCGATATTCGGCGTGGAACTGCTGCAGCGCCTCGGCGAGCGCCAGCGGCTTGGCGACCAGGCCGGCGACGGTGTGGTCGACCTTCAGCCCCGAGCGGGGAGGCCGCGGTGAGGCGAGGTTCAGCGCGGCGAGGGTGGTGGGGGTGATCAGCGAGGCGTCGAAGCCGAACACCTGGCACAGCGCCTGCCCGAAGGAGACCCGATCGATCACCGTCGAGCCCGAGGTGTGCCAGATCCCGGGCAGCTTCCGCTCGGCGATCTCGCCGATCATCGCGGCGACGCTGAGCGCCAGGCTCGGGCTGACGAACTGATCGGTGAACAGCTTCACTTCCTTCTTGTCGGCGAAGGACGAGACCAGCCAGGCGCCGAAGTTGTTCCGCCCCGCGGCGGGCCAGCCGTAGACGACCGCGGTGCGGGCGATCGCCCACGAGCCGCCGAGCGCGCGCACCGCCTGCTCGCCGAGGAACTTGGTGGTGGCGTAGACCCCGCGCGGGTTGGGGACGTCGTCGATCCCGTAGGGGCCGTTGGCGCCGTCGAACACGTAGTCGGTCGAGACGTGGACGAGGTGAAAGCCCATGTCCTTCGACAGCACCGCCAGCTGGGCGGGCAGCGCGGCGTTGACGAGGTACGCCCCCCAGGGGGCCTTCTCGCAGCCGTCGACGTCGGTCATCGACGCCGGGTTCACCACCACCTCGGGCTTGTGCACCGCCAGCATCGCGGTGACCTGCTCGGG
>JAGSPQ010000994.1 GCA_018262385.1 Myxococcaceae bacterium
CGCCGGTGCCGCCGCCCGTTCCGCCGCCCGTGCCGCCGCCCGTTCCACCGCCGGTTCCGCCGCCCGTGCCACCGCCCGCGCCGCCATCGGATCCGATCGGCACTCCAGCGCATCCCCCGATCGCCGCCGAGAGCACCCCCACCGCCGCGAATCGGAAAAGGAGAGCAGGCATGACGACTGTCTACGCCGACTCGAACCGCAACACACCAGACGGGGTGTTTCTCGCGGTGGCCGAGTAGAACGTCTCGGTTCGAACCTCCGAGGAGCGCCCCATGTCAAACGAGCTGATTGCCGTGAAGCCGCACATCCGCGACCGGGCGCACATCAAGAGCCTCGAGGAGTACCAGCGCCAGTACCGGCTCTCGATCGACAACCCCGACTGGTTCTGGGGCGAGCAGGCGAAGGCGCTGAGCTGGTTCTACCCGTGGCACAAGGTGTTCGACGCCGACTACGACGAGGTCGACTTCGCCTGGTTCTCGGGCGGGCGGCTCAACGCCTGCTTCAACTGCGTCGATCGCCACGTCGAGGACCACGCCGAACAAACCGCGATCATCTGGGCCGCCGACGAGCCGGGCGTCTACAAGCACATCACCTACCGCGAGCTCAAACACCAGGTGTGCCGGTTGGCGAACGTGCTGCTCTCGCGCGGGGTGAAGAAGGGCGATCGGGTCGCGATCTACATGCCGATGATCCCCGAAGCGGCGTACGCGATGCTGGCCTGTGCCCGCATCGGCGCGGTGCACTCGGTCGTCTTCGGTGGCTTCAGCTCCGAGGCGCTGCGCGATCGGATCGTCGACGCGCGCTGCAAAGTGGTGCTCACCGCCAACGAGGGGATGCGCGGAGGCCGGCGGGTGCCGCTGAAGGCGATCGTCGACCGTGCCGTCGAGGGGATGTCGCTGGTGGAGACGGTGCTCGTCGCCCGCCGCACCGACGCCGACGTCCCGATGCAGAGCGGAAGGGACTTCTGGCTCGACGAGGAGTGCCGCAAGCAGCGATCGACCTGCACCGTGGCGTGGATGGGGGCCGAAGATCCGCTCTTCATCCTCTACACCTCGGGGAGCACCGGCCAGCCGAAGGGGCTGCTGCACACCACCGCCGGCTACCTCGTCTACGCGGCCCACACCTTCAAGCACGTGTTCGACTACCACCCGGGCGAGGTCTTCTGCTGCGCCGCGGACGTGGGGTGGATCACCGGCCACTCGTACATCGTGTACGGGCCGCTCGCGAACGGCGCGACCACGGTGATGTTCGAGTCGGTGCCCACCTACCCCGACGCCAGCCGCTACTGGCGAATGGTGGACGACCTGGGGATCAACATCTTCTACACCGCGCCCACCGCGCTCCGGGCGATCGCCCAGGCCGGCAACGAGCCGGTGAAGAAGCACCGCCGCACCTCCTTGCGGATCCTCGGCTCGGTGGGAGAGCCGATCAACCCCGAGATCTGGCGCTGGTACCACGACGTGGTCGGCGAGGGCCGCTGCGCGGTGGTGGACACCTGGTGGCAGACCGAGACGGGCGGCGTGCTGATCACCCCGCTGCCGGGCGCGACGCCCACCAAGCCCGGCTCGGCGACGCTGCCCTACTTCGGGATCAAGCCGGTGCTGGTGGACCCGGCCACCGGCGAGGAGCTGCTCGGCAACGGCGTCGAGGGAGCGCTGTGCCTGACCGCGCCGTGGCCCGGGCAGGCGCGCACGGTCTGGGGCGATCACCAGCGGTTCAAAGAGACGTACTTCACCGCGTACAAGGGCAAGTACTTCACCGGTGACGGCTGCCGCCGGGACGAAGACGGGTACTACTGGATCACCGGGCGGATCGACGACGTGATCAACGTCGCGGGCCATCGGCTCGGCACCGCGGAGGTCGAGAGCGCGCTGGTCGCTCACGAGGCGGTCGCCGAGGCGGCGGTCGTCGGCTGCCCCCACGACATCAAGGGTCAGGGGATCTACGCGTACGTGGTGCTGTCGGCCGAGCACGCGTCGACCAACGTCGAGCAGATCCGGGGCGCGCTCAAAGAGAAGGTGCGGCAGACCATCGGCCCATTCGCGAGCCCGGACGTCATCCACCTCACCGCTGGCCTTCCGAAGACGCGCAGCGGGAAGATCATGCGCCGCATCCTGAGGAAGATCGCCGCCGGCGAGTACACCGGCCTGGGCGACATCTCGACCCTGGCGGATCCCGAGGTCGTCGCGCGCCTGATCGAGGAGCACCAGCAGAGCACCGCAAAGCGCTGACGGCCGCTGCGTCCTACTTCGGGTCGATCAGGAAGGGGGTGGAGACGACCTGCGCCCCCTCGTCGCGGATGATCACCACCGTCGAATCTTCGAACGGCAGGTCCCGGCTGCGAGGGAGGTCCTTTCGGCTCGGCGCGGCGGGAGGCGACTGGGCCCGCCTGGCGGCGGCGGTACGCGAAAAGAACAAACCGGGCGGACCACTCAAGGCGACGACGGGCATGACCGGGCACGGTGCTAAGCACCCGCCAGCTCACCTCCCAGCGGTTTCCCAGCACTTACGATCCGGCCAGCACGGCCGAAGCGCTCGAAGCGCACCG
>JAGSPQ010000175.1 GCA_018262385.1 Myxococcaceae bacterium
CGAGGCGGTGATCGCGTTCGGCGTCCGCGAGCAGCGCCAGCAGCGGGCGATCACCATCGGCGCGGTGGTGATCTTGAGCCTGCTGGTGGTGGCCGGCAGCGTGGCGCTGTTCATCATCCAGAAGGCGCGCGGGGAAGCCCAGGAGCAGGCGATCGCCGCGGTGGCCGCCGAGAACAAGGCGATGGAAGCGCTGGAGGCCGCCCAGACCAAGGAGAAGGAGCGCGCGGTCGCCCAGGCCGAGGCCACCGCGATGGCCGCCGAAGCCCAGAAGGCGGCGGCCGAGCTGCGGGTGAAGCAGCAGCAGCTGCTCGATGCGCTCGCCACCTCGGAGAAGGAAGCCGAGAAGGCGAAGGTCGCCGAGTCGAAGGCGGTGCACAACGCGTCCGCGGCGCTCGAGGCGCGGAAGAGGTCGGAAGAGGCCAAGCGGCGCGCCGACGAGGCCCGCCAGGAAGTGCAGGGGCTGTTGGCCAAAGAGAAAGATCGCGCCGCCCGGCTCGAAGAGCAGCTGGGCAGCCCGGTGATCGACACGTTGAAGTGAGGGGGATCGAATGAACAACCCGCTTTCGAGCGCAGCGCTGGTGCTGTTGTTGGCGGCCACGCCGGGTCTCGCCCAGCCACCGTCGGCCGGTGGCGACGCCGGGCGCCCCTGGGCCAGTGGAGTGCCGGCGCCCAGGCAGGAGAAGGCGCTGGCCCTGTTCCGCGACGGCAACGCGGCGCTCAAGGAGTCGCTGTTCGTCAAGGCGGCCCAGCTCTACCGCGAGGCGCTGCAGTCCTGGGATCACCCGGCGATTCACTACAACCTGGCGCTGGCGCTGGTGAACCTCGACCAGCCGCTGGAGACCCACGAGCACCTGCTCAAGGCGCTCGCCTACGGCCCGGCGCCGCTCGACGCCGACAAGTTCGACCAGGCGCTGCGCTACCGGGCGCTGGTGGAGAAGCAGCTGGCGAAGGTCGAGGTGAGCTGCGAGCAGAAGGGCGCGATCGTGAAGTTGGACGGGGTGGTGCTCTTCACCGGCCCGGGCCGCTACGAAGGGCTGGTCCGCTCGGGGGTGCACACCCTGGTCGCGTCCCGCGAGGGCTTCCTCACCAACGAGCAGAGCCTGACCCTCGCCGGCAGCTCGACCCAGAGCTACGAGCTGAAGCTGCTCACCGCCGAAGACCTGACCGAGTACCGCCGCCGCTGGGACAACTGGATCCCGTGGGCGGTGGTGGCCGGCGGCGCGGCGGTGGCGGCGGGCGGGGCGGCGATGCACCTCGGGGCCCGCGACGCGTTCAAGGCCTACGACACCGGAGTGACCGGCTGCAGCGCCGGCAGCTCCACCGGCGGCTGCGTGCCCTCGGTGGCCCTCGCCGGCCAGCGGCAGCGCGGCGAGACCCTGCAGGCCCTGGCGGTCACCTCCTACGTCGTCGGCGGCGCCGCGCTCACCGCCGGCGCGGTGCTCGTCTACTTGAACCGGCTGCAGCCGTACCGCGCCACGGTGGCGCCGGTGCCCACCGTCTCGATTGCTCCCATGCTCGGGCCCGCCACCGGGGCCACCCTCTTCGTGACGTTCTGAAGGAGTCTTAAGATGGCCTCCCGCGCACCCCTTCGCTCGTTCTCCCGCGTGGCCCTGGTCGGGCTGGCGATCCTCTTTGGCTCGTGCTTCCAGCCGGCCAGCACCGTCTGCCAGAGCGGCATCGTCTGCCCCGAAGGCTCCCGCTGCTCGAAGGACGGCACGTCCTGCGTCTCGAGCACCTCGACCTGCGGCAACGGCAGCCCCGATCCCGGGGAGGCGTGCGACGACGGCAACGTCGTCAGCGGCGACGGCTGCCGGGCCGACTGCCTTTCCGACGAGACGTGCGGCAACAAGCAGGTCGACCCGGGCAAGGGCGAGGTCTGCGACGACGGCAACACCGCCGGGGGCGACGGCTGCAGCGTCGACTGCAAGTCGCTCGAGGTGTGCGGCAACTCGATCGTCGATACCCTCGCCGGAGAGGTCTGCGACGACGGCAACCGCGCCGACAAGGACAGCTGCAGCAGCAGCTGCACCTCGAACGAGACCTGCGGCAACAAGACCGTCGACGTGCTGGTGGGCGAGGTCTGCGACGACGGCGCGAACGTCGACAACGACGGCTGCAGCGCCGACTGCCGCTCGAGCGAGGTGTGCGGCAACCGGATCGTCGACACCGCCGCGGGCGAGAAGTGCGACGACGGCAACAAGCTGGGCGGCGACGGCTGCAGCCGCGACTGCCTGTCGACCGAGGTCTGCGGCAACGGCTACCCGGACTTCGATCGCGGCGAGGAGTGCGACCAGGGCAACACCGCGATCGGCGACGGCTGCGGCGCCACCTGCAAGAAAGAAGAGTGCGGCAACGGGGTGAAGGACACCCTCGCCCTCGACGGCGGCCCGGGCGAGATCTGCGACGACGGCAACGTCGCCTCGGGCGATGGCTGCAGCAGCGACTGCAAGTCGGTCGAGAGCTGCGGCAATGGCTACAAGGACGTGATCAAGGGCGAGGACTGCGACGACGGCAACCTGCTGCCCGGCGACGGCTGCGGCGCCAGCTGCCGGTTCGAGGTCTGCGGCAACGCGGTGAAGGACACCACCCGGGGCGAGGTCTGCGACGACGGCAACACCACCCCGGGCGACGGCTGCAGCAGCGACTGCAAGTCGGTCGAGAGCTGCGGCAACGGGTACAAGGACGTGGTCAAGGGCGAGGACTGCGACGACGGCAACCTGCTGCCCGGCGACGGCTGCGGGGCCAGCTGCCGGTTCGAGGTCTGCGGCAACGCCGTCAAGGACAGCACGGTGTCCGACGGCGGCGTGCCGGAGGTCTGCGACGACGGCAACACCGTCTCGGGCGACAACTGCTCGGCCACCTGCCGGTCGCTCGAGGTGTGCGGCAACTTCATCCTCGACACCGCCAAGGGCGAGGTCTGCGACGACGGCAACACCACCAGCGGCGACGGCTGCTCGGCCGACTGCAAGTCGGGCGAGGGCTGCGGCAACAGCGTCACCGACCCGACCGCGGGCGAAGAGTGCGACGACGGCAACGTCAGCAGCGCCGACAACTGCCTCGCCGTCACCTGCAAGCTCAACGTCTGCGGCGACGGGTTCGTCGACCTGGTCCTGCCCCGGGTCGAGGGGTGCGACACCAGCGGCGAGTCGCTGACCTGCAACGTCAACTGCACCAGCCGGGTGTGTGGCGACGGGATCGTCAACGCCACCGCCGGCGAGCAGTGCGACAACGTCGGGCCGGTCGACAGCAACGGCTGCGACAGCGACTGCACCGCCGCGTTCTGCGGGGACAACCGGGTGAACGCCGTGCGCGGCGAGATCTGCGACACCGGCGGGCCCAGCCTCACCTGCGACAGCGACTGCACCGCGGCGTTCTGCGGCGACAGCTTCTTGAACTCGGTGCGGGGCGAGCAGTGCGACACCGGAGGCGACACCGCCGGCTGCGACAGCGACTGCACGGTGGTCAGCTGCGGCGACACCCACCTCAACCCCGCCGGCGGCGAGGCCTGCGACGACGGCAACGTCAGCAACACCGACAACTGCCTCACCTCGTGCCAGGCCGCTTCGTGCGGCGACGGGTTCATCGACTCGGCCACTCCGGGGGTCGAGGCCTGCGACGACGGCAACACCTCGACCGAGACGTCCTGCCCGTACGGCAGCGCCACCTGCACCCGCTGCAACGGCGGCTGCACCGCGGTGCTCAACCTCACCGGCTCGTACTGCGGCGACGGCAACCTCAACGGCGGCGAGACCTGCGACGACGGCAACACCACCACCGAGACCGTCTGCCCCTACGGCAGCGCCACCTGCACCCGCTGCAACTCGACCTGCACCGCCAGCTTGAGCCTCACCGGCCCCTCGTGCGGCGACAACGTCCAGAACGGGCCCGAGGCGTGTGACGACGGCAACACCACCAGCGAGAGCGCCTGCCCCTACGGCACCGCCGTCTGCACCCGCTGCAACAACACCTGCCTCACCGTGCTCAACCTCGCCGGCCCCACCTGCGGCGACGGCACCCCCAACGGGCCGGAGGTCTGCGACGACGGCAACACCACCACCGAGACCGCCTGCCCCTATGGCAGCGCGAGCTGCACCCGCTGCAACGCCAGCTGCGGCGCGAGCTTGAACCTCACCGGTGAGACCTGCGGCGACGGCACCCCCAACGGGCCGGAGACCTGCGACGACGGCAACACCACCACCGAGACCGCCTGCCCCTACGGCAGCCCGACCTGCACCCGCTGCAACGCCAGCTGCGGCACCGTGCTCAACCTCACCGGCCCCTTCTGCGGGGACAACCTCCCCCACGCTTCCGAGACCTGCGACGACGGCAACACCACCACCGAGACGGCCTGCCCCTACGGCACGCCCACCTGCAGCCGCTGCGACGCCACCTGCGGCGCGAGCTTGAGCCTGGTCGGCCCCTTCTGCGGCGACAACCTCCCCCACGCCTCCGAGACCTGCGACGACGGCAACACCACCACCGAGACCGCCTGCCCCTACGGCACCGCCAGCTGTACCCGCTGCGACTCGGCCTGTGCCACCCCGTTGAGCCTCACCGGCCCGACCTGCGGCGACGGCACCCAGAACGGCCCCGAGGCGTGCGACGACGGCAACGCCCTCGCCTGCGGGCGGTGCAACGCCACCTGCACCACCAACCAGCCATTGGCCGCGGCGAGCGGGACGATCACCACCGTCTCCGAGTCGAACCTCAACGACGCCGAGACCTTCACCCTCGACGACGGGGTCAACCCGGCGGTGGTGTTCGAATTCGATCGGGACTCGCCGGCCGCCTTCACCGTCGGCCGGGTCCGGGTGGACCTCACGACCGGCAACCTCAGCAGCTCGGAGGTCGGCGACGCGATGGTGAGCGCGATCAACGGCGCGCCGCTGCTCGACATCACCGCGATCAAGGGCGGCTCGCAGCCCTACGTGCGGCTGATCAACGACCTGCAGAGCGCCGTCGGCAACAAGCCCATTGGGGAGGCCGTCACCCACGGCAGCTTCACCCGGGTGGGGATGGCGGGAGGCGGCGGGGCCGATTGCCCGGCGACGACCGGCTGCGTCGGAGACGACGACTGCCGCGCCCCGCTGCTGTGCAGCGTCACGCTGAAGACCTGCGGGCCCTGAACCGACAGATCGTGCACCGCGGGTCGCAAAAAGCGGTAGATCCGCGCCATGGGCGCTCAATGGAAGCACGCGGGGAAGACCGAAAACGCCGCCACCAAGGGGCGGGTGCTCGGGAAGCTGGCCAAAGAGATCATCGTCGCCGCCAAGAGCGGGGCAGATCTCGAATCGAACTCGCGGCTGCGCCAGGCGGTCGATCGGGCGAAGGCCGCCTCGATGCCGCGCGACACGATCGAGCGGGCGATCAAGAAGGGCGCCGGCCTGCTCGACGAGACGGTGAACTACGAGACGGTGGTCTACGAGGGCTTCGGCCCCCACCACGTGCCGGTGATCGTCGAGTGCCTCACCGACAACAAGCACCGCACCGCCTCCAACATCCGCCTGCTCTTCCGCCGGGGGCACCTGGGCAGCGAAGGCTCGGTGGCATGGGACTTCAAGCACCAGGGCGAGATCGAGGCCACCGCTCCGCCGGGCGCGGATCCCGAGACGGCCGCGATCGAGGCGGGCGCGCAGGATCTCGAGCCGGGCGAGCACGGGCGGACCCGGTTCTTCACCGAGATGCACGATCTCGACACCGTCAGCCGCGCGCTGACCGCGGCGAAGTGGACGGTGAACCACGCCGCGCTCGGCTGGAAGGCGAAGAACCCGGTGAAGGTCGACCCCGCCCACCGCGCCGAGGTCGACAAGTTCTTCGAGGAGCTCGACGAAGACGACGACGTGCAGAACATCTTCGTCGGCCTCGAGCCGTAGCCCGCCCTGCTCTCGCGTTACGCCACGGTGGCCATCGCCCTGCTGGGCCTCGGCCTGCTGGCGCACGCGCAGCTGCAGCGGCAGGTTCCCAGCGCCGACGCGTCGGGCCTCTACACCGATCACCTGCGGCACATGGGCGAGGCGCTGATCCTCACCGACCAGGGGCTCGCGGTGTACCGCCGCCCGTACGGTGAGCTGATCGGCGCCGCGGGCCTCGACCCGATCCACTCCGGCCTCTTCGCCGAGCGGACCGCGCCCTACCCTCCGCTGGGGATCCTCGCCCACTGGCCCTGGGCCACCCTCGAGCGCGCCGGCACCCTGTCCCCCTCTGCCGCCCACCGGGGGGTGGTCTGGATGTGGACCCTGGTCGCGCTGGCGGGGTGCGCGATCGTGATCAGGCTTTGCGCGCAGCTTCCGCTGGTGCCGCAAGTCTGGGCGGTGGGGCTGGCGGTGCCGCTGCTGGTGGGGATTGGAGTGAACGGGTTCCTCGACGCCGGGTACCTGCTGGCCGGTTCGCTCGCCTGTCTCGCCTTTCAGAAACAGCAGCGGGGGCTGGCGCTGGGCTTTCTGGCGCTCGCTGCCGCGCTGCACTTTCGCGCGGCGGTCTTCGCTCCGCTCGGGGCGGTGGTGCTGTGGGAGTTGCGTACCGCGCGCAAAACCCTCGGGCCGATCGCGCTCGCCGCTGCGTGCGTGATCCCGACGCTGATCGCGGCGGTTGCGCTCGCCGGCACCCTCGACACCATCCCCCCGCACAACCCGGTGCACTTCACGCACCTCAAGCTTCCGCTGGCCCTGTTCACCGCGATCAGCGCGGCGGCGGCGCTCTTCCTCTGGCGCACCGGCGAACGACTTGCCGCCGTAACGGTGATCGCAGCATTCGCGCTCGCGGTGATGGAGCGCTCGCACGGCTGGTGGCATGCGGGCGTCCTGCTCGCTCCCGGCATGGTGCTGGCAACCCGTACCTGGTCAGTGGGTTGGTATTGGCCGGTGGTGGTCGGGTGGACGGTGGGCAGCAGCGCTTTGGCGTATCGCCATCTCTGGTCGGTGTTCTGGACCTGGGTGCCGTTCGCGTTGGGAGGCCTGTGAGATTTCTGGACCAGGTGCTCGATGCCTCGCTGGTGCTGTCGTTCGATCGCACCGGCTTTCGCCGCCACTCCCGGGCGTTCGTCCCCAACGAT